>NZ_JBSVWF010000095.1:0-13405 GCF_054071635.1 Pseudomonas sp. SDO52101_S400
CTGTGTATGCAGTCAGTGCCCGGTTATTTTTCTGTGAATTTATAAGAGAAAGGAGTGACACCATGCTGGTGATGCGCCCCGCGCAAATGGCTGATCTGGGCGAGGTACAGCGTCTGGCTGCGGACAGCCCGATTGGTGTCACTTCCTTGCCGGATGACGTTGAACGCCTGAGCGACAAGATCGCCGCGAGCGAAGCCTCGTTTGCCGCCGAAGTGAGCTTCAACGGTGAAGAAAGTTACTTCTTCGTCCTCGAAGACACCGCCACCGGCAAACTGGTGGGCTGCTCGGCAATCGTTGCTTCGGCCGGTTATTCCGAGCCGTTCTACAGCTTTCGCAACGAGACCTTTGTGCACGCCTCCCGCGAGCTGAAGATCCACAACAAGATCCACGTGCTCTCGCAATGCCACGACCTGACCGGCAACAGCTTGCTGACCAGTTTCTACGTGCAGCGCGAGCTGGTGGGTTCGCCGTGGGCCGAACTCAACTCCCGTGGCCGTCTGTTGTTCGTCGCCAGCCATCCCGAGCGTTTCGCCGATTCGGTAGTCACCGAGATCGTCGGTTACAGCGATGAAAACGGCGACTCGCCGTTCTGGGACGCCATCGGTCGCAACTTCTTCGACCTGAACTACGCCGAGGCCGAGCGCCTGTGTGGCCTGAAAAGCCGCACGTTCCTCGCCGAACTGATGCCGCATTACCCGATCTACGTGCCGCTGCTGCCGGACTCCGCTCAGGAAGCGATGGGCCAGGTGCACCCGCGTGCGCAGATCACCTTCGACATCCTGATGCGCGAAGGCTTCGAGACCGATCACTACATCGACATCTTTGACGGTGGCCCGACCCTGCATGCGCGTGTCTCGGGGATCCGTTCGATCGCCCAGAGCCGTGTGGTGCCGGTGAAGATCGGCGAGCCGGTCAAAGGTGCCGGGCGCCAGTATCTGGTGGCCAATGCCCAGTTGCAGGATTACCGCGCGGTACTGCTGGAGCTGGATTACGCACCGGGCAAACCGGTGACCCTGGATCTGGAAGCAGCCGAAGCCCTGGGCGTCGGTGAAGGTGCCAGCGTGCGCCTGGTGGCGGTTTAACGCCTTAGCGAGTTTCACGGGTGGCCACGGCGGCCCGTTTGAGGAGATAGCATGATTGTTCGTCCCGTACGCAGCAGCGATTTGTCCGCTCTGATCGACCTGGCCCGCAGCACCGGCACCGGCCTGACCACTTTGCCGGCCAATGAAGAGCGCCTGACCCATCGGGTCGGCTGGGCCGAGAAGACCTTTCGCGGTGAAGCCGGCCGTGGTGACGCGGACTACCTGTTCGTGCTCGAAGACGACAACGGTCGCGTGGTGGGGATTTCCGCCATCGCCGGCGCGGTCGGTCTGCGTGAGCCTTGGTACAACTTCCGCGTCGGCCTGACCGTCAGCGCCTCGCAGGAGCTGAACATCTATCGCGAGATTCCGACGCTGTTCCTGGCCAACGACCTGACCGGCAACTCCGAGCTGTGCTCGCTGTTCCTGCACGCCGATTACCGCACCGGCCTCAACGGTCGGATGCTGTCCAAGGCGCGCATGCTGTTCATCGCCGAGTTCCCTGAGCTGTTCGGCAACAAGATCATCGCCGAGATGCGCGGTGTGTCGGATGAAGCCGGCCGTTCGCCGTTCTGGGAAAGCCTGGGACGTCATTTCTTCAAGATGGAATTCAGCCAGGCCGATTACCTGACTGGTGTGGGCAACAAGGCGTTCATCGCCGAACTGATGCCGAAATTCCCGCTGTACACCTGCTTCCTGTCGCCGGATGCGCGCAACGTTATCGGCCAGGTTCACCCGGATACCGAGCCGGCGCTGGCGATGCTCAAGAGCGAAGGTTTCAGCTATCAGGGCTACGTCGACATCTTCGACGCAGGTCCCGCCATTGAATGCGAGACCAGCAAGATCCGCGCGGTGCGTGACAGCGAGGCGCTGGTGCTGGCCGTCGGCACGCCTGGCGACGACGCCACGCCGTTCATCATCCATAACCGCAAACGCGAAGACTGCCGCATCACTGCCGCTCCAGCACGACTGGCCGCAGGCACGCTGGTGGTCGATCCGCTGACCGCCAAACGTCTTCAACTCAACGCTGGCGATCAGGTTCGCGCCGTGGCGTTGTCTGCTGCCCGGGAGTCGAAATAATGAATTCGCTATACATCGCAGGTGAGTGGCTGGCCGGCCAGGGCGAGGCCTTTCAATCGCTGAACCCGGTGACCCAGCAAGTGCTGTGGTCGGGGGAGGGCGCCACTGCCGCTCAGGTCGAATCCGCCGTGCAGGCTGCGCGTCAGGCGTTCCCGGGCTGGGCCCGTCGCACGCTCGAAGACCGTATCAGCGTGCTCGAAGCGTTCGCCGCCGCACTGAAAAACCACGCCGACGAACTGGCCCGCACCATCGGTGAGGAAACCGGCAAGCCGTTGTGGGAAGCCGCGACCGAAGTTACCAGCATGGTCAACAAGATCGCGATCTCGGTGCAGAGCTACCGTGAGCGTACCGGCGAGAAGAGCGGCCCGCTGGGCGACGCCACCGCCGTGTTGCGCCACAAACCGCATGGCGTGGTGGCGGTGTTCGGCCCTTACAACTTCCCCGGCCATTTGCCGAACGGCCACATCGTGCCGGCGCTGCTGGCCGGTAACAGCGTGCTGTTCAAGCCAAGCGAGCTGACCCCGAAAGTCGCCGAGCTGACGGTCAAGTGCTGGATCGAAGCCGGTCTGCCGGCCGGCGTGCTGAACCTGCTGCAAGGCGCCCGTGAAACCGGGATCGCTTTGGCGGCGAATCCGGGCATCGACGGTCTGTTCTTCACCGGATCGAGCCGTACCGGTAATCACCTGCACCAGCAGTTCGCCGGTCGTCCGGACAAGATCCTCGCGCTGGAAATGGGCGGCAACAACCCGCTGGTGGTCGATCAGGTCGCCGACCTCGATGCAGCGGTGTACACGATCATTCAGTCGGCGTTCATTTCTGCCGGCCAGCGTTGCACCTGCGCCCGTCGTCTGCTGGTGCCGCAAGGCGCGTGGGGCGACAGCCTGCTCAAGCGTCTGGTGGAGGTCAGCTCGACCATTGAGGTCGGCGCGTTCGATCAGCAACCGGCGCCGTTCATGGGCTCGGTGGTTTCCCTTGGCGCGGCAGAAGCCTTGATGGACGCCCAGGCGCATCTGCTGGCCAATGGCGCTGTTTCGCTGCTGGCAATGACTCAACCGCAGGCGCAGTCGGCGCTGCTGACTCCGGGCATCGTTGATGTAACGGCAGTTGCCGAGCGTTCGGACGAAGAACTGTTCGGCCCGTTGCTGCAAGTGATCCGCTACGCCGATTTCGCGGCGGCGATTGCCGAAGCCAACGACACCGCTTTTGGTCTGGCCGCAGGCCTGTTGTCGGATTCCGAAGAGCGCTACCAGCAGTTCTGGCTGGAAAGCCGTGCCGGTATCGTCAACTGGAACAAACAGCTGACGGGTGCTGCGAGCAGCGCGCCGTTCGGCGGTGTCGGCGCTTCGGGCAACCACCGCGCCAGTGCCTACTACGCGGCGGATTACTGCGCGTACCCGGTGGCCTCGCTGGAAACCCCGAGCCTGGTGTTGCCGGCAGCTCTGACCCCCGGCGTGAAAATGGCGTGATGTACATCGCTGGCAAGCCAGCTCCCACAAGGGCGATGAGATCCGTGTGGGAGCTGGCTTGCCAGCGATGGCCGCGCCTCGGTCTTGAAGAATAGTTACTGAAGCCTATAACAACAGATTCTCGTGGAGCCTCGCTGATGAAATCCTATGAAGTCAATTTTGACGGTCTAGTGGGGCCGACCCATAACTACGGTGGTCTGTCCTACGGCAACGTTGCGTCCCAGAGCAACAGCCAGCAGTCCTCGAATCCGAAGGAAGCGGCGCTGCAAGGCCTGGCGAAAATGAAAGCGCTGATGGAAATGGGCTTTCAGCAGGGCGTTCTTGCACCGCAGGAGCGTCCGGACGTGGCTGCTTTGCGCCGTCTGGGTTTCAGCGGCACCGACGCCCAGGTGATCGAGCGCGCCGCAAAAGAAGCGATGCCGCTGCTGGTCGCCAGTTGCTCGGCGTCGAGCATGTGGGTGGCCAACGCCGCCACGGTCAGCCCGAGTGCCGACACCGCTGACGGTCGCGTGCATTTCACCGCCGCCAACCTGAACTGCAAATATCACCGCAGCATCGAGCACCCGACCACCAGCCGCGTGCTCGGTGCGATGTTCGCTGACCAGCAACACTTTGCTCACCACGCCGCATTGCCGGCGGTGGCGCAGTTCGGCGACGAAGGCGCGGCCAACCACACGCGTTTCTGCCGTGAGTACGGCGAGGCTGGTGTTGAGTTCTTCGTGTTCGGTCGCAGTGCGTTCGACACCCGCTATCCGGCACCGCAGAAATACCCGGCGCGTCAGACCCTCGAAGCCTCGCAAGCGGTTGCCCGTCTGCACGGCCTGCGTGACGACGGCGTGGTCTACGCGCAGCAGAACCCGGCGGTGATCGATCAGGGCGTGTTCCACAACGACGTGATCGCGGTGGGCAACGGCGAGGTGCTGTTCTATCACGAGGACGCGTTCCTCGACACCGAGAACATGCTGGCCGAACTGCAAGCCAAACTGGCCAAGGTCGGCGGCAAGTTCCAGTCGGTCTGCGTGCCGCGTTCTGCAGTCACCGTAGACGACGCGGTGCGCTCCTACCTGTTCAACAGCCAATTGCTGTCGCGTCCTGATGGTTCGATGCTGCTGATCGTGCCGGAAGAGTGCCGTGGCAACGAGCGCGTGTGGAATTACCTGCAAGGCCTGACCAGTTCCGGCGGCCTGATTCGCGAAGTGAAGGTCTTCGATCTCAAGCAAAGCATGCAGAACGGCGGTGGCCCGGCGTGCCTGCGACTGCGCGTCGCGCTCAACGAAACCGAGCTGGCGGCCGTCAACCCAGGGGTTATCATGACCGCCCCGTTGTACGGTTCGTTGACCGCATGGGTTGAAAAGCACTACCGCGACCGCCTGAGCGAAAGCGATCTGGCGGATCCGCAATTGCTGCTTGAATGCCGGACGGCACTGGATGAACTGACGCAAATCCTTAAACTGGGCGCGGTTTATCCATTCCAGATCAATTGATGGCCGGCGCGCTGCCTGAACGCGGTGCGCGGCTTGTCTCCCCCACAGAGCGTAAAAAAGACATGAGCGATTCCCTGCAGCTTATCCTTGAAGACACCGACGGCAAGAGAACGGAGGTTTCCTGCACCCGCTTCGCGGTCATGTGGCAAGGCAAAGAGCTGTTCATCCAGCAGGACGGCAGCGGCCAGCTGTTGATCGGCGTGGATCTCGCAGAAGGCGACGAAGAGTACGCCAACCTGCTGCTGCGCCCAATGGCGACTAATCTGGTAAGTCTGCAACTGGAGATGGAACCGGCTGGCCTCGGCGACGATGACGGCCACGTGCACGGCCCGGATTGCAACCACGACCACTAAGGAAACCGCTCTATGCTCGCTCTCGGCAAACTGCTTGAACTGACCCTCGCCGGCCGCGAACCGGCGGAGAAGACTCAACTGACTGTCGAAGGCGTGCGTATGCGCTGGTTGAGCGAGGGTGCGCTGGAAGTCCGGCCACCCGAAGCGCGCGACAATGGCCTGGACCTGCTGCTGTCGGCAGGCATCCACGGCAATGAGACGGCACCGATCGAATTGCTCGACCGGTTGCTGCATGACATCGCCCGCGGCGACTTGAAGCCGCGCGCACGCATTCTGTTCCTGTTCGGTAACCCGGAAGCGATTCGCAAGGGCGAGCGTTTCGTCGAGCAGGACGTCAATCGGTTGTTCAACGGCCGTCACGAACAAAGCAGCGGCTCCGAAGCCCTGCGTGCCTGCGAGCTGGAACGTCTGGCCGCGAGTTTCTTCAGTCTGCCTGATCGCCAACGCCTGCACTACGACCTGCACACCGCGATTCGCGGCTCGAAGATCGAGCAGTTCGCCCTGTATCCGTGGAAGGAAGGTCGCCAGCATTCCCGTCAGGAGCTGGCCCGACTGCGCGCCGCCGGCATGGAAGCGGTGCTGTTGCAGAACAAACCTTCGATCGTGTTCAGCTCCTACACCTACGACAAGCTCGGTGCTGAGTCTTTCACCCTGGAACTGGGCAAGGCGCGGCCATTCGGGCAGAACGCCGGGGTCAATGTGTCGCTGCTGGAAACCCGTCTGAAGCAGATCATCGAAGGCACCGAGCCGGAAATGGCCGAGCAGGGGCTGGACGGTCTGCAGTTGTTCAGCGTGGCCCGGGAAATCATCAAGCACAGCGATGCGTTCCGCCTGAACCTGCCGGCGGACATCGAAAACTTTTCGGAACTGGATGTGGGTTATGTGTTGGCGGAAGACCTGGCCAATACCCGCTGGATCATCGAAGAGCAGGGTGCGCGGATTATCTTCCCCAACCCCAAGGTCAAGAACGGCCTGCGGGCGGGCATTCTGATCGTGCCGACTACTGACGAAAACCTTGCCTGACCCCATTTCCGTCTCGACATAAACCCCTGTGGGAGCGGGCTTGCCCGCGATGGCGGTCGGTCAGCCAACATCTATCGTGACTGATCCACCGCTATCGCGGGCCAGCCCGCTCCCACAGGGGAAGAGTGAGACCAGAGATCTCACTCATCGTGTTTATACCGCGACAGCGCGCGGCTCGGTGCGGCGCAATGCACGCACTTTCTGCAGCGTATCGGCGCAGGTCTTCGCCGCTTCCTGACCCTTGTGCACGAAATGCTCGAAGAAGAACTTGTGGTGTTCTTCGCCGGCATGGAAGTGGTGCGGGGTCAGGGACACCGAGAACACCGGCACTTCGGTTTCCAGTTGAACCTGCATCAGGCCGCTGACCACCGACTGGGCGACGAATTCGTGACGGTAGATTCCGCCGTCCACCACCAGGGCAGCCGCGACGATACCGGCATAACGACCGGTCTTGGCCAGCAGCTTGGCGTGCAAGGGCATTTCAAAGGCGCCGCCGACTTCGAAGAAATCGATGTCCGATTCCTGATAGCCCTGGGCGATCATTTCAGCGAGGAAGCCTTTACGGCTCTGATCGACGATTTCCTTGTGCCAGCAGGCCTGGATGAACGCGACGCGCTCGCCGTGAGTGTGTTTGCTTTTGCTGTCGATAGCGGTGGGTTGCATGTTCTGACTCCTGTTTGTGTGAAAAACAGGGCGTTATGAATCGAAAGGGATTCAAGGGTACGCACGCTCGCACGAACACGGCGGACGGCCCTTTGGCGTCAATCCCGTTCTCTCTTCATCCGGACTGTGACCGTCGGCCCCGGAATCACACCGGGTCTGCTGACCTTGCCGCCGCTCACGGTTTTTGCCGTGTCCGTCACCAAGCGCTCGCGGGCTATGCGCATTGCGCGCAATTACCGCCGGTGGGGAATTGCACCCCGCCCTGAGAACGTTTCGCTACCCTTTATCGGGCGGCGCAGCGTTTTTAACACAGATTGCGGGGGCGTGCATTGCGCCTTTGTGATGATTGCCATCGGATTTTTCGAAGCGTGGAAACGACTTTTCCTTGCGCGAGGGTTGATTAATCCGCGCCATGCCCGCAGTAATTCCTCTTCGAAAAGGGATTTCCCCTGCTGACTTGAGGCCAGGTACATGAGCGTTATCGATCTTCGCAGCGACACCGTCACCCAACCGACTCCCGCCATGCTCGACGCGATGACCGCGGCGGACACCGGTGATGATGTGTATGGCGAAGATCCGACGGTCAATCGTCTGGAAGCCGAACTGGCAAAACGGCTGGGTTTCGCCGCTGCGCTGTTCGTCCCGACCGGCACCATGAGCAACCTCTTGGGGTTGATGGCGCACTGCGAGCGCGGTGACGAGTACATCGTCGGGCAGCAGGCGCACACCTATAAGTACGAGGGCGGTGGCGCCGCGGTGCTCGGTTCGATCCAGCCACAGCCGCTGGAAGTGCAGGCCGATGGCTCGCTGGACCTGGATCAGGTGGCGGCGGCGATCAAGCCTGACGATTTTCACTTTGCCCGCACCCGTTTGCTGGCGCTGGAAAACACCATGCAGGGCAAAGTGCTGCCGCTGGACTATCTGGCCCGGGCCCGCCAGTTCACTCAGAACCATGGTCTCCAGCTGCATCTGGACGGTGCGCGGCTGTACAACGCGGCGGTCAAGCTTGGGGTCGATGCCCGGGAGATCACGCAACACTTCGATTCGGTGTCGGTGTGCCTGTCCAAAGGCCTCGGCGCGCCGGTCGGTTCGGTGCTGTGCGGTTCGGCCGAGTTGATCGGCAAGGCGCGGCGCCTGCGCAAAATGGTCGGCGGCGGCATGCGTCAGGCCGGGTTGCTGGCGGCGGCGGGGCTATATGCGCTGGATCACAACATCGAGCGTCTGGCGGAAGACCATGCCAACGCGCAATTTCTGGCTGAAGGCCTGCGCGAGGCAGGTTTTGCCGTCGAGCCGGTACAGACCAACATGGTTTACGTGCAAATAGGCGATAAGGCCGGGGCGATCAAGGCGTTTGCCGCCGAGCGCGGAATCAAATTGAGCGCTGCCGCCCGTCTGCGGATGGTCACGCACATGGACGTCAATCGTTCGCAAATCGAGCAAGTGATCGCGACATTCGTCGAGTTTTCGCGCAAGTGACAGCGTTAGCGGCCCAATTGACCGTTTCTATCGTATAAACACGCTGTACCCCGCGCGCAGGGCCGATATAATGCGGCCCTTTGCCGTCGTTTCGTCTGTTGACGTTTCGTACAGGCCTTTGGCCGCAGCCTCCGTGGAAGAACCTAATGAAAAGCGCAGAAATCCGTGAAGCCTTCCTTCGCTTCTTCGAAGAGCAAGGCCACACCCGTGTAGCCTCCAGCTCTTTGATTCCGGGCAACGACCCAACCCTGCTGTTCACCAACGCGGGGATGAACCAGTTCAAGGACTGCTTCCTGGGCCAGGAAAAGCGCGCGTACACCCGTGCGACCAGCAGCCAGAAATGCGTGCGTGCCGGTGGCAAGAACAGCGACCTGGAAAACGTCGGTTATACCGCCCGTCACCACACCTTCTTCGAAATGCTGGGTAACTTCAGTTTCGGTGACTATTTCAAGCACGACGCGATTACCTTTGCCTGGACGTTCCTGACCGGTGTCCTGAAGCTGCCGAAGGAAAAGCTCTGGGTGACCGTCTACGCCTCCGACGACGAAGCGTATGACATCTGGACCCAGCAAGTCGGTGTGCCGGTCGAGCGCATGATTCGCATCGGCGACAACAAAGGTGCGCCTTACGCATCCGACAACTTCTGGACCATGGGCGATACCGGTCCGTGCGGCCCATGCACCGAAATTTTCTACGATCACGGCGACCACATCTGGGGCGGCCCTCCAGGCTCGCCGGAAGAAGACGGCGACCGTTACATCGAGATCTGGAACAACGTGTTCATGCAGTTCAACCGCACCGCCGACGGCGTGTTGCATCCGCTGCCAGCACCGTCGGTGGATACCGGCATGGGTCTGGAGCGGATCAGTGCGGTGATGCAGCACGTCAATTCCAACTACGACATCGACCTGTTCAAGAACCTGCTGAAAGCTTCGGCTGAGGCAATCGGCTGCGAAAATGGCGACCAGTCTTCGCTCAAGGTTGTTTCCGACCACATCCGTTCGTGCGGTTTCCTGATCGCCGACGGCGTGCTGCCGTCCAACGAAGGCCGTGGCTATGTGCTGCGCCGGATCATCCGTCGTGCCTGCCGTCACGGTAACAAGCTGGGCGCCACCGGCAGCTTCTTCTACAAGATCGTTGCGGCGCTGGTCGCCGAGATGGGCGAAGCATTCCCGGAACTGAAGAAGCAGCAATCCAACATCGAGCGCGTGCTCAAGGCCGAAGAAGAGCAGTTCTCCAAGACCCTGGATCACGGCTTGAAGATCCTCGAGCAGGATCTGCTTGAGCTCAAAGGCACCGTGGTGCCGGGTGACGTGGTGTTCAAACTCTACGACACCTACGGTTTCCCGATGGACCTGACTGCGGACATCGCTCGCGAGCGCAGCCTGACCATCGACGAAGTCGGTTTCGAACGCGAGATGGAAGCCCAGCGTGTTCGTGCACGTTCGGCCAGTTCGTTCGGTCTGGACTACAACACGCTGGTCAAGGTTGATGTGGCCACCGAGTTCACCGGTTACACCGACACCAGCGGTTCGGCGAAAATTGTCGCTATCTATAAAGATGGCCAGTCGGTCGACGTCTTGAGTGAAGGCGAAGAGGCGGTGATCGTTCTGAATAAGACGCCGTTCTACGCTGAGTCCGGCGGTCAGGTGGGCGACTGCGGTTATCTGCAGGCCGGCAACAGCCGTTTCGACGTGCGCGATACCACCAAGACCGGCGGCGCGTTCCTGCACCACGGCGTGCTGGCGTCCGGCAGCCTGATCATCGGCGCGCCAGTGGAAACCCACGTGGATGCCGAAGTGCGTCATGCGACTTCGTTGAACCACTCGGCCACCCACTTGCTGCACGCTGCATTGCGTCAGGTGCTGGGCGAACACGTTCAGCAGAAAGGTTCGTTGGTCGACAGTCAGCGCCTGCGTTTCGACTTCAGCCACTTTGAAGCGATCAAGCCTGAGCAAATCAAAGCACTGGAAGACATCGTCAACGCCGAGATCCGCAAGAACTCGGCGGTAGAAACCGAAGAAACCGACATCGAAACCGCCAAGCAGAAAGGCGCGATGGCGCTGTTCGGCGAGAAGTACGGCGACAACGTGCGCGTGCTGAGCATGGGCGGTGATTTCTCCGTCGAGCTGTGCGGCGGTATCCACGCCAACCGTACCGGCGACATCGGTCTGCTGAAAATCATCAGCGAAGGCGGTGTGGCATCGGGTGTACGTCGTATTGAAGCGGTCACCGGCGCTGCGGCGCTGGCCTACTTGAACGCGGCTGAAGAACAACTCAAGGAAGCGGCCAGCCTGGTCAAGGGCAGTCGCGACAACCTGATCGACAAGCTTTCGGCTGTGCTGGAGCGCAACCGTGCGCTTGAAAAGCAGCTCGAGCAGTTGCAGGCCAAGGCTGCCGCCGCTGCGGGCGACGACCTGTCGGCCTCGGCCGTGGACGTCAAGGGCGTGAAAGTCCTGGCCGTACGTCTGGATGGTCAGGATGGCAAGGCGCTGCTGGCGCTGGTCGATCAGCTGAAAAACAAACTCGGCCGCGCAGTGATCCTGCTCGGCAGTGTCCATGAGGAAAAGGTCGTACTGGTTGCAGGCGTGACCAAAGACCTGACTGGCCAACTCAAAGCCGGTGATTTGATGAAACAGGCTGCTGCGGCAGTGGGCGGGAAGGGCGGTGGTCGTCCGGACATGGCGCAGGGCGGCGGTGTCGACGCCGGCGCACTGGATGGCGCACTGGCGCTGACCGTTCCATTCGTCGAGCAGGGTTTATAAGACGGCCCGTCGGGCCCGCAGTCTAGTGGCGGGCCCGGCGGCTGTTCGAGTGATTATTGGGCGCCCTTCATGGGCAGAGGCGGCTTTGAAATGGCTTTGATCGTACAGAAATTTGGAGGCACCTCGGTCGGCACTGTCGAGAGAATCGAGCAGGTCGCCGACAAGGTTAAGAAATTCCGCGATGCCGGCGATGACCTGGTGGTTGTGCTGTCTGCAATGAGCGGCGAAACCAACCGTCTGATCGATCTGGCCAAGCAAATCAGTGGCGAAGATCAACCGGTTCCGCGTGAACTGGACGTGATCGTTTCCACCGGTGAGCAGGTGACGATTGCCCTGTTGGCCATGGCGCTGATCAAGCGTGGTGTGCCGGCGGTGTCGTACACCGGTAATCAGGTGCGGATCCTGACGGACAGTGCGCACAATAAAGCGCGTATCTTGCAGATTGATGACCAGAAGATTCGCGGTGACCTGAAGGCCGGCCGCGTGGTTGTGGTCGCCGGTTTCCAGGGCGTCGATGAGCACGGCAACATCACGACCCTGGGTCGTGGCGGTTCCGATACTACCGGCGTGGCGCTGGCCGCTGCGTTGAAGGCTGACGAGTGCCAGATCTACACCGACGTCGATGGTGTCTACACCACTGACCCGCGTGTGGTATCGGTCGCTCAGCGGCTGGACAAGATCACCTTCGAAGAGATGCTGGAAATGGCCAGCCTCGGTTCCAAGGTGCTGCAGATCCGCGCGGTGGAGTTCGCCGGCAAGTACAACGTTCCGCTGCGCGTACTGCACAGCTTCAAGGAGGGTCCGGGCACCCTCATTACTATTGATGAAGAGGAAACCATGGAACAGCCGATCATTTCCGGCATCGCTTTCAACCGCGATGAAGCCAAGCTGACCATCCGTGGCGTGCCAGACACCCCGGGCGTGGCGTTCAAGATTCTCGGCCCGATCAGTGCCGCGAACATCGAAGTCGACATGATCGTGCAGAACGTCGCGCACGATAACACCACCGACTTCACCTTCACCGTGCACCGCAACGACTACCAGTCGGCGCAAACCGTGCTGGAAAACACCGCTCGCGAGATCGGTGCCCGTGAAGTTGTCGGCGACACCAAGATTGCCAAGGTCTCGATCGTCGGCGTCGGTATGCGTTCCCACGCAGGCGTGGCCAGCCGCATGTTCGAATCCCTGGCAAAGGAAAGCATCAACATCCAGATGATCTCGACGTCGGAAATCAAGGTTTCCGTGGTGATCGAAGAGAAGTACCTGGAACTGGCCGTGCGCGCCCTGCACACGGCTTTCGAACTGGACGCGCCGGCCCGTCAGGGCGAGTGATGCGTTATCTGAAGGGCGCGGTCTGACCGCGCCCTTTATTTTTTGAATGGCGCGAGCCCTGAACTGTTCTTTTGCTCGCGCTGGTCAATACTCAGGCATGTAGGGCTACGATCGCTCCGGTTGTAGGTCGGGTGCCTTTTTTTTGCAGACTGTTGTCCCTGAACTGAATTGCGTGAGGAGAAAGGTATGCTGATTCTGACTCGTCGGTGCGCAGAAAGCCTGATTATCGGTGATGGCGAAATCACCGTGACCGTGCTCGGCGTTAAAGGAAATCAAGTGCGTATCGGCGTCAACGCCCCGAAAGAGGTGGCCGTGCACCGTGAGGAAATTTATCTGCGTATAAAGAAAGAGAAGGACGAAGAACCAAGCCATTAATTTTTATCGATTTTTATGTTTGCAAACGGGGAAAAGGTTGGTTAAGATACGCCCCGTGTTGCGGAGAGCTGGCCGAGTGGCCGAAGGCGCTCCCCTGCTAAGGGAGTACACCTCACAAGGGTGTCGGGGGTTCGAATCCCCCGTTCTCCGCCATTATTTGCTTAGTACGTTGTAATCTGGCTTTTTCTGTAAGTTGTTGAAATTTATAGAAAAAGTGGTTGGAATAGAGATTAGACGGGCTATAATGCGGCGCAACAAATGCACTCGTAGCTCAGCTGGATAGAGTACTCGGCTACGAACCGAGCGGTC
>NZ_JBSVWF010000096.1:0-13037 GCF_054071635.1 Pseudomonas sp. SDO52101_S400
GCGTCGGATCAATCAACTGAAATGTTGAATGAACGATTGCTTTCGCGAGCAAGCCCGCTCCCACATTTTTATCGGTGCAGCTAATTACTCGGTAGCGAGTACGCCACGACGCACCTGGTCACGCTCGATCGATTCGAACAGCGCCTTGAAGTTGCCTTCACCGAATCCATCATCGCCTTTACGCTGGATGAATTCGAAGAACACCGGGCCCATCAGGGTTTCCGAGAAGATCTGCAGCAGCAGACGCTTGTCTTCTTTGTCCGACGCGCCATCGAGCAGGATGCCGCGCGATTGCAGTTGATCGACCGGCTCGCCGTGGTTCGGCAGACGGCCTTCGAGCATTTCGTAGTAGGTGTCCGGCGGCGCGGTCATGAAGCGCATGCCGATTTTCTTCAACTGATCCCAGGTCTTGACCAGATCGTCGGTGAGGAACGCCACGTGCTGGATGCCTTCGCCGTTGAACTGCATCAGGAACTCTTCGATCTGCCCGGCGCCCTTCGACGATTCTTCGTTGAGCGGGATGCGGATCATGCCGTCTGGCGCGGTCATCGCTTTCGAGGTCAGGCCGGTGTATTCGCCCTTGATGTCGAAGTAGCGGATCTCGCGGAAGTTGAACAGCTTCTCGTAGAAGTTCGCCCAGTAGGCCATGCGGCCGCGATACACGTTGTGGGTCAGGTGATCGATGATCTTCAGGCCGGCACCGACCGGGTTACGGTCAACGCCTTCGAGGAACACGAAGTCGATGTCATAGATCGAGCTGCCTTCGCCGAAACGGTCGATCAGGTACAGCGGCGCACCGCCAATGCCTTTGATCGCCGGCAGGTTCAGCTCCATCGGACCGGTTTCGATGTGGATCGGCTGGGCACCGAGTTCCAATGCGCGTTTGTAAGCCTTCTGCGAATCCTTGACCCGGAACGCCATGCCGCAAACGGATGGACCGTGCTCGGCCGCGAAGTACGAGGCCACGCTGTGGGGTTCGTTGTTGAGGATCAGGTTTATCGCGCCCTGGCGGTACAGGTGCACGTTCTTGGAACGGTGGGTCGCGACCTTGGTGAAGCCCATGATCTCGAAGATCGGCTCCAGGGTGCCAGGTGTCGGCGATGCGAACTCGATGAACTCGAAGCCCATCAGGCCCATTGGGTTTTCGTATAAATCTGCCATGGTTGGCGCCTCATCATTCTTATCAATTAACCAGAGTTATTTGTCAGTAATGCTGAGACCGGTGGGTGGCGCACAGGAAATGCCACGCACACTGCGGGCGAGGAAGTCACCGTAGATCAGTTGAAACCCGAATATCTTCATTGTCGACCCAAGGCTCTTGCGGGCGAGGCTTCTGCTGCCAGAAGACGATTATTATTGTATGCGTAACCCGATTCTACACAGCGTAAATAGGGTTGTCTGCCCTCTCTATAAAATCCGCTTTTTTCGGCCCTGTGCAAGGGGTTTGTTGCACAGCCAGATGCCCGCCAGAATCAGCGCGCCGCCCACGCACATGGGCATCGTCAGTTGCTCGCCCAGCAGGGAGGCGCCAGCCAGCACGGCCGTCAGTGGGTTGAGCGCAATGAACACTCCGGAGCGGGTCGCGCCGATTTTGCGGATGCCATCGTAGTAACCGATGTAGGCCAGCGCCGAGCCCAACACCCCGAGATAGATCAGACTGAGCCATTGCGTCATGCCCAGATTGGCCACCGCCGCCCCGCTCACGTCGCCACGAACGGCAGCCAGCGCCCAGAGCATCAGCGTGCCCAGCAGAATCGAAAAGGTCACCGTCTGCAGCGGGCCGATGCTCTGGTTGAGGCTACGGGAGAACAGCGAATAAGCACCCCAGCTCAATACGCAGCCGAAAATCAGCAGATCGCCGATCCAGGCGTCTGGCGTCGCGGCGAGCAATTGCGGATTACGACTGACGATCACCGCACCCGCCCCCCCGATGCAGAGCAGAATGCCGATGACCTTCAAACGGCTCAGTCGCTCCTTGAACAGCAGCCATGACGTCAGGCCAATCACCGCCGGATTCAAAGCGACGATCAACGAAGCCCGTGACGCATTGATGTATTGCAGGCCGTAAAAGAAGCACAGGTTGTAGAAGAAAATCCCGAAGAACCCCAACGACAGCAGTTGCAGCCATTGCCGGGCCGTCGGCCGTGCCAGAGGAATCCGTGCCAGCCACAAAAAACCGAGCAACGCGACGCTGGCCAGCAAGAACCTCAGGCTGGCGGCCAGGATCGGGCTCAGACTCCCGGCCAGCAGCCGCCCGGCGACCCAGGTCCCGCCCCAAATCATGCTGACCATGGCCAGATTCAGATAAACCGGCATGTCCGAGGCGACCGGACGAATTGATTCATGACTGTTCATGACACTCCAAACGAAGAAACTGACGAATGACGTATCATTTGACTGATTCAACATCATCGTAAAATGAGTCTTTACTCATGACCCTGACCCAACTCGAAATTTTCTCACTGGTGGCCGAACTGCGCGGCTTCACTCTCGCGGCTCATCGACTGGGGATTTCACAGTCGGCGGTGT
Organism: Pseudomonas sp. SDO52101_S400; assembly: GCF_054071635.1. Classification (NCBI taxonomy): domain Bacteria; kingdom Pseudomonadati; phylum Pseudomonadota; class Gammaproteobacteria; order Pseudomonadales; family Pseudomonadaceae; genus Pseudomonas; species Pseudomonas sp. SDO52101_S400. Next base: position 2,530 of record NZ_JBSVWF010000096.1, read on the forward strand.
CCCACGCCTTGAAGTCACTGGAGCAGGAACTGGGTGTCGAATTGCTGCGCCGGCACCAATCGCAAGTGGAACTCAGCGATATTGGCGAGCAGTTGCTGTTGCGCGCGCGGGCCATGCTCGGGCTGGCCAACACATTGCGTCAGGAGGCCGCCGATGCACGGGGAATGAAACGCGGTACGTTGCGTATCGGCTCGTTCGGGCCGACGTCTTCGATCAGGTTGCTGCCGAGCATTCTTCAGCATTACCGCGAGGCGCATCCGGGCATCGAGGTGCACATCGACGAAGGGCCGGATCGGCAAGTGGTCCAGTGGCTTGAGGAGCGGCGGATCGATATCGGTTTCGTGGTCCTGCCTGAAGATCGATTCGACACGTTTGCCCTGGTGGAAGATCAGATGGTCGCCCTGCTCCCTCTCGATCATCCACTGGCGACTCATGACGCGTTGCACCTGAAAGACTTGTGCGCCGACCCGTTCGTGCTGACCGAAGCGGGTTCCTCGGAGTTGGTGTCGCGGATGTTCAATGCAGCGAAGTTGAGCCCGAATATCCGCTACCGTTGCTCGCAACTGCTGAGCACCCTCGACACCGTAGGCCGGGGCGATGCCATTACGGTCGTAGCCGAAGGTTCGCTGCCGACTGAGGCGAACCCGCGCTACGTGAAACGACCACTGTCTCCTGTCGTGCAACGACAAGTCGGCCTGGCCGTGCTTGACCGACGCCAGGCTTCACCCGCCGCTCTGGCCTTTATCCAGTTGGCAACACGGCTGGATTATCGATGAGCGGCGCAAGCGACAACGGCCATCTATCATGGGCACAGACAAAACGCTTTCCGCACAGGCACCTCGTTTCGAGAGCCTGACCCACCGCGACAGGATGCGCCCATGCCGCTGACCGCCAGGCCCCGCCGCAAACGCAGTACCCGAATCATCGTGACACTGCTTTGTGGTGCGCTTCCCATCATCATCGGCGGCGTCATTCTTCATATGCAGGCCGAACGTACACTTCAACTGAGCTCCCGGGAAACAGCCAACGAAGCCGTGCGCCAGTTCGACCTGATGCTCGACAACACCGCCCAGGCCGCTCGGGATTTGCTGCCGCTGGCAGGCCAGACGTGCGAGGACGTCAAACTGGCATTGCGCGAGCAAGTGACCCGCCGCCCGTTCGTTCGCTCGACCAATCTGGTGTGGGACAACAACCTCTATTGCAGCTCGCTGTTCGGCGACTTCAAGGAAGCGGTCAATCCAGGCGACTATACCCAAGGCAAGTTGTGGCTCATGAACGGCAACCCGGTCACGCCTGATACGGCGCTGCTGGTGTATCGGCTGAACGACGGACGAGGTGGAGCTCTGACCACGCTGGACGGTTATCACTTGAGCAACATCCTGGGACTGATCGGCCGGCAAACATTGTTGTTGCTGCAAGTCGGCAACGCTTGGCTTTCCGCCGACGGCAAAGTGCATCAAGGCGCCCTGCCCGAGTTGCCGGTTGCGCAAAGTACCTTGAACTCATCGCACTACGCGTTCTCGGTAACCGCAGGTTTCCCTGAGGGCGAGACCTGGCGTTACATGAGCAATGAATACCCGCCGCTGTTCAGCCTGCTGATGTTTTTTGGCGCGGTGTCCGGCGCGATCGGCTACACCTTGCAAAGACGCTCCACTTCGCCGAGCCACGAAATGCTTCGCGCACTGGAAGCGGGGGAATTCATTCCGTACTTTCAACCGGTCGTGTACGGCGACACCAAGCAATGGTCAGGCACTGAAGTATTGATGCGCTGGAAGCATCCCAAAGAAGGTCTGGTGCGTCCGGACCTGTTCATACCCTTTGCCGAACACTCCGGGCTGATCGTGCCGATGACCCGTTCATTGATGCAACAAACCGCAGTTGCGCTCGGGCCGCTGTCCTCTTCCTTTGTTTCGCCCTTTCACATCGGCATCAACATTACGGCCAGCCACTGCCGCGATCTTGAATTGCTGGAAGATTGCCGCGAGTTTCTGGCGGCATTTGCCCCCGGCAGCATCAGCCTGGTGCTGGAGTTGACCGAGCGGGAGCTGATCGAGCCCACCGACATCACCCATCAACTGTTTGCACAATTGCGCGCCATGGGCGTGAAGATCGCCATCGACGACTTCGGTACCGGTCATTCGAGCCTGGGCTATTTGAGAACATTCAATGTCGATTTCCTGAAGATCGACCAGACATTTGTCGCCATGATTGATAAAGACGCCCTGTCCCGCCACATTCTGGACAGCATCATCGAACTGTCCGCCAAACTGGACCTGGGCACGGTAGCCGAAGGCGTGGAAACACAGACCCAGGCGGATTACCTGAGCGCGCACCACGTCAACTTTCTGCAGGGCTATCTGTTTGGCAAACCGATGCCGGCGGCAGACTTCATCGATGCATTAACTCACCATTAACTAAACGCGATAAAACCGGCGGGCTCAGACCGTTCGCACCAAATTGATACAAGACATCGCTGTTTTTACATAAAGAAAAAGTCAGGATTTACTCTTGACGCATTAACTACTACAATTTTTCTTACCTGTTGCTAGATTGGCAGGTGAGCCACTATCACCGAGTCGCTTCAAGGCTCTTGGCTTATAGCTTTGTTTGCGGTTGGTATCAGCCAAACACACTATTGGAGTAAAGATATTGTCCAGACTCGCTGAATTTCGCGCAGCCGAAAAGGCCCTTCAAGAACAGCTCAAGCAGCTGGAGTCGCTGAAGAACGATGCCGGGCTCAAGAAAGAAATCGAATTCGAAGAAAAGCTCCAGGGGCTGATGAAAACCTACGGCAAAGGCCTGAAAGACATCATCGCCATTCTCGATCCGAATCCGGCAAAATCCGGCCTGCAACAGGCCTCGGCACCTAAAACCCGCCGCGCTCGCGTGGTCAAGGTCTATCAGAACCCGCACACCGGCGAGCTGATCGAGACCAAGGGCGGCAACCATCGCGGGCTTAAAGCCTGGAAGGAACAATACGGTGCAGCCACCGTTGACTCCTGGTTGCGCGGTTAATCCCTCGCAAACATAAAAGCCCTGCAAATGCAGGGCTTTTTTTTGGACGATATCTAACAAATGCAACAATTTCTTGTTGCGAAAGTTGAGGCCAAACACCTACTTGCGCGGGAACTATGCTTCTGGATGTTGCGTCATTGCCGGGCGACCAACTTTGTATTTAATCACTTCAGGTATCTAACGCCCCGCCGACCACCGAACAGGTGACTAGAATTTCAAGCTGTTTCTCGCCGCGACTATTTCATCCGCACTGGCCTTGTAAACCTCGGCTTGCCCGGCATAGGAAAGTACATAGGCTTTGTCTGCCTCTACTGCGGCGACCAATGTTTGTGACAGCACATGACGGCCGTTTTCCGTGACAGTACAAGTGGTCTCCAGCGCTGCCAGCGAACCGAGCGTGCTCGAATGAACCTTGTTGCAGACGCTCTGATAACCAGCCCGGAAAAAGTCCTTCTGTACCGACTTGCGCATCTCCAGCAATACACCTTGCAAATTGACCTGATGCCCCGTCTCCACACGCGTCATCGTCAACTCCATCACCATGACCTGATTGCCATCGGCATCGGTCTTCACCGCCCGCTGACGGGAAACTTCCGGCGCTGTTTCGGACAGCGCTTCGACTTGCCAGCCGGCGGGCCAGGTAATGCTAGGCGCATCAGCGCAGGCCGAAGCGGCGACGAGGGACAAGCCGAAGAAAACGAACAGCGATTTAAACGGTCGGATCATTACCAGAGGCACTCGCGGATTGAGCTGTAAAGTCTGAGGCTCGCCCGCCTGCAGGGCAAGCCCGCGCTTTCAGTTTGGCGATGCCGCAAGGCATGCGTATCATTGCGCCCATTCACTCGCCCCAATTTGTTACGGAGGGCTCATGAGCCTGCAAGAACTGAACACTTTCCCTGGCGTTACCGCCTCACCGGACAGCGCAACCCGCAACTTCGTGTTCAACCACACCATGCTGCGCGTCAAAGACATCACCAAGTCGCTGGACTTCTATACCCGCGTACTGGGTTTCTCGCTGGTGGAAAAGCGTGATTTCCCGGAAGCGGAATTCAGCCTGTACTTCCTCGCCCTGGTCGACAAATCGCAGATCCCGGCCGATGCCGCTGCGCGCACCGAGTGGATGAAGTCGATTCCCGGCATCCTGGAACTGACCCACAACCACGGCACGGAAAACGACGCCGATTTCGCCTACCACAACGGCAACACCGACCCGCGTGGTTTCGGCCACATCTGCATTTCGGTCCCGGACATCGTTGCCGCTTGCGCACGCTTTGAAGAGCTGGGTTGCGACTTCCAGAAGCGCCTGACCGATGGCCGCATGAAAAGCCTGGCGTTCATCAAGGACCCGGATGGCTACTGGGTCGAGATCATTCAGCCAGCGCCGCTGTAAAGCTCAAGCGCCTCTCCCTTATGGAGAGAGCACTGCACAAAGAAAAAACCCCATCATCGCTGATGGGGTTTTTCTTTTTCAGGGCCGGTATTTATGCCGGCGCTGAAGTGCGGATCAGGTGATCGAAAGCGCTGAGAGAAGCCTTGGCGCCCTCGCCCACCGCAATCACGATCTGCTTGTACGGCACGGTAGTCACGTCACCGGCAGCGAAGATGCCGGGGATCGAGGTTTCACCACGGTTGTCGACGATGATCTCACCGCGCGGCGACAGCTCGATGGTGCCTTTGAGCCAATCGGTGTTAGGCAACAGACCGATCTGCACGAAGATACCTTCCAGCTCGACAGTGCGCAGCTCGTCACTGTTGCGATCCTTGTAACGCAGGCCGTTGACCTTCTGCCCGTCGCCGGTGACTTCAGTGGTCAACGCACTGGTGATCACAGTGACGTTCGGCAGGCTGTGCAGCTTGCGTTGCAGTACAGCGTCGGCACGCAGTTGTACGTCGAACTCAAGCAAAGTTACGTGGGACACGATACCGGCCAGGTCGATGGCCGCCTCGACGCCGGAGTTACCGCCGCCAATCACCGCCACACGCTTGCCTTTGAACAGCGGGCCGTCGCAGTGCGGGCAGTACGCCACGCCCTTGTTGCGGTATTCCTGCTCGCCCGGCACGTTCATTTCACGCCACCGTGCGCCGGTCGCCAGAATCACGCTCTTGGCCTTGAGGGTTGCGCCGCTGGCGAAGCGGACTTCATGCAGCTCGCCGTTCTTGCCCGGGATAAGCTTGTCGGCACGTTGCAGGTTCATGATGTCGACGTCGTACTGCTTGACGTGTTCTTCCAGCGCGGTCGCCAGTTTCGGGCCTTCGGTTTCCTGCACGGAAATGAAGTTCTCGATGGCCATGGTGTCCAGCACCTGACCGCCGAAACGCTCGGCCGCAACACCGGTGCGAATGCCTTTCCGTGCGGCGTAGATCGCCGCCGAAGCACCGGCCGGGCCACCGCCGACCACCAACACATCGAATGCCTGCTTGGCACTGATTTTCTCGGCCTGACGCTCGATGGCACCGGTGTCGAGTTTGGCGAGGATCTCTTCCAGGCCCATGCGGCCCTGGCCAAAATTTTCGCCGTTCAGGTAAATACTCGGCACAGCCATGATCTTGCGATCGTTGACTTCGTCCTGGAACAGCGCGCCGTCAATGGCGACGTGGCGGATGTTCGGGTTCAGCACGGCCATCAGGTTCAGCGCCTGAACGACGTCCGGGCAGTTCTGGCAGGACAGCGAGAAGTAAGTCTCGAAGCTGAACTCACCCTTGAGCGAGCGGATTTGTTCGATCACTTCGACACTGGCCTTCGAAGGGTGGCCACCGACTTGCAGCAGGGCCAGCACCAGCGAAGTGAATTCATGGCCCATCGGGATGCCGGCGAAACGCAGGCTGATGTCGGCACCGGGGCGGTTGATCGAGAACGACGGTTTGCGTGCATCGTCGCCGCTGTCGATCAAAGTAATCTGATGCGAAAGACTGGCAACGTCTTTCAGCAGGTCGAGCATTTCACGGGATTTCGCACCGTCGTCGAGTGAAGCAACGATCTCGATCGGCTGGGTGACCCGTTCCAGGTACGATTTCAACTGGGCTTTAAGATTGGCGTCCAACATACGGGCGATCTCCTGACTTTATTTGAGGCGAAAAAAAGCCCGAGCGAATCTCGCCCGGGCTTTTCTATTGGGCGGTGCAGCTTACTTAGGTAGGTGCGGAGTTCCGCCCTGCATTGCGTGTCACAGACTTAGATCTTGCCGACCAGGTCCAGGGACGGAGCCAGAGTGGCCTCGCCTTCTTTCCATTTGGCTGGGCAAACTTCGCCTGGGTGAGCAGCAACATACTGAGCAGCCTTGATTTTGCGCAGCAGCTCGGAAGCGTCACGGCCAACGCCGCCATCGTTCAGTTCAACGATTTTGATCTGGCCTTCAGGGTTGATCACGAAGGTGCCACGGTCAGCCAGGCCAGCTTCTTCGATCAGCACGTCGAAGTTGCGGGAGATGACGTGGGTCGGGTCGCCGATCATGGTGTATTCGATTTTGCCGATGGCTGGCGAAGTGTTGTGCCAGGCTGCGTGGGCAAAGTGGGTGTCGGTCGAAACGCTGTAGATTTCTACGCCCAGTTTCTGGAAGGCAGCGTAGTTGTCGGCCAGGTCTTCCAGCTCGGTCGGGCAAACGAAGGTGAAGTCGGCTGGGTAGAAGAACACTACGGACCATTTGCCTTTCAGGTCAGCGTCCGAGACTTGTACGAAGTCGCCGTTTTTGAACGCGGTAGCTTTGAACGGTTTTACTTGGCTGTTGATGATAGGCATTGATGACTCTCCGTCAGGGTTGTGAATTCGATGGGTGAATCCTACCCACTCACTTGACGGATGGCTCATTGGCAAACCTGATGCTGCTGATTTGTTTTCGCTATTAGCTGACTGTATTAATAGAAGAAAACGATATCTACGACGACAACGGCTTATCCGTAATCCGGGCCATCCCGTGAAAAGGGCTCGCTTCAACATAGCGCATGGCGGACTTCATATCCTTCCAGCCTACATAACTCATCAGCGACTTGAGATCCCAGCCACTTTGATGAGCCCAGGTTGCGAAGCCGCGGCGCAGGGAGTGACTGGTATAGCGCTCAGCTGAGATCCCCGCGCGCTCCAGGGCCTGGCGCAGCAACGGAATCACGCTGTTGGCATGCAAGCCCTCCTCGCTCAGATTGCCCCAGCGGTCGACGGCGCGAAACACCGGCCCCCGTACCAGAGCCGCTTCGGTGATCCATTCGATATACGCCTGCACCGGGCACAACTTCAGCAGCGCCGGGGCCTGATAGGTCTGACCGAGGTTCTCCCGATCGCCCTTGCTGCGCGGCAGGTAGAGGGTGATGCCGCTGCCGGCGTGGGCCTGCACGTGCTCGATCTGCACCCGGCACAGCTCGTCACTGCGAAAGCCACGCCAGAACCCCAGAAGAATCAACGCTCGATCCCGACAGGCTCTGAGTAGCAACGGTCGATCCTGTTTTTCCCGGGCGTCTTTCATTTCCTGCTCAAGCCAGGCCACGGTCTGCTCCAGATCCCGCAATTGCAAGGGTTCAGCCTGTTTTTCCTGCGCCGGATGTAAAGCGCGGATCCCCTTGAACACTTTGCGCACGACGGGCGACTTGGTCGGATCGGCGAAGCCCTGACTGTTGTGCCACTGCGCCAGCGCCGACAAGCGCAATTTCAGCGTATTGACCGACAGCACGCCGGCGTGAGCCACCAGATACCGCGCGATGCTGTCTGCTGTCGCGGGCAGGAACCCACCCCAGACCGTTTCGAAATGCTCGACGGCCGCACGATAACTGCGGCGGGTGTTGTCACGGGTGGCGGCTTGCAGATAGCGATCGATATCGCTCATGGGCTGATTTCTCGCAGATGTACTGATTTGAAGATTGAAAAGCGGATTCTGGCGCCTCACACGGGGTAATACCAGTATATCCCGTCCGTTTATCTTGAAACATTTAACTTTATTTTCAGCATGGTACACTGCGTACTTTGGTGGCATGTACCACAGTACGTAATCGTAGGAGCACATATGGCCCGTGGCGGCGTTAACAAAGCAGTAGTCCAGATCGCGCGCTCAGCGATCCTCGCCCGTGGCGAACACCCAAGCATTGACGCAGTACGCATCGAACTGGGCAATACGGGTTCCAAAACCACTATTCATCGCTATCTGAAGGAGCTGGATGACGGTAGCAAACCGGCCGACCCGTCGGCAGAACCCATTGATGACGAGCTGCTGGCGCTCGTAACGCGCCTGGCGCAACGCCTGAAAGAACAGGCGCAGGAGCCGATCGAACAGGCTCGCGAACAGTACGAGCAACAACGCCAGGCATTGGAAGCAGAGCTGAATCAGCTCCGTCAGAACCATGCGCAACTGGAGCAAAAGCACGACATCCAGGTCGCTGCGCTGGCCAAGGAGTCCGAAGCCTTGAGCGACACCCGCTCGATGCTGCAAACAGAGCAGACACGCAATGCCGGCCTGAACCAGGCGCTGGCAGATTTTGAATTGCGCTTGCAGGACAAGGACGAGCAGATCCGCTCACTGGAAGAAAAGCACCTGCACGCTCGAGACGCTCTTGAGCACTATCGCAATGCCGTCAAGGAGCAGCGCGAACAGGAACAGAGCCGTCACGAAAGTCAGGTTCAGCAATTGCAGATGGAGTTGCGTCAGTCGCAGCAAAGCGCGCTGGTACGCCAGGATGAAATCACGCAATTGCACCGCGACAACGAACGCCTGCTGACTGAAAACCGCGGCACGTTGCGTGAACTGAGCCTGCTGCAGGATCAGCTCAAGCACAGCAATCAACGTCAGGATCAACTGCTGGAGCAAGCGACGCGTGTCGACAGCGAACGCACCCTCCTCCAGGAACGCTTGCGCGTGGCGCTACTCGAAAGCCAGACACTCAAACAGAGCGTCGACGAGCAGGCCCAACTCAACCAGTCACTGGAAAAACAGCTGATCCAGGCTCAAGACAGCTTGCGCCTGGCCACTACCGTTGCGGCAGCGCCAGACGCAAAAGCGTCAAAGGACGATTAAGCGCCGACCGGCGTACGCATGGTGACAAACTCTTCGGCCGCCGTCGGGTGCACCCCGATGGTGTCGTCGAAGTCTCGCTTGGTTGCACCAGCCTTCAGCGCAATCGCCAGCCCTTGCACGATCTCGCCGGCATCCGGCCCGACCATGTGGCAGCCAAGTACTTTGTCGGATTTGCCATCGACCACCAGCTTCATCAGTGTGCGCTCCTGGCATTCGGTCAGCGTCAGCTTCATCGGGCGGAAACGGCTTTCATAGATCACCACGTCATGCCCTGCTTCCCGCGCCTCTTCTTCGGTCAAACCGACGGTGCCGATATTCGGCAGGCTGAACACTGCCGTCGGGATCATCTTGTAATCCACCGGGCGGTATTGCTCAGGCTTGAACAGACGTCGCGCCACCGCCATGCCTTCGGCCAGCGCCACTGGTGTCAGCTGAACGCGGCCGATGACATCGCCCAACGCGAGAATTGACGGCTCGGTGGTCTGATATTGCTCGTCGACCTTGATGAAGCCCTTGTCGTCCAGTTGCACCTCGGTATTTTCCAGCCCGAGATTATCCAGCATCGGACGCCGGCCAGTGGCGTAGAACACGCAATCCGCCTCCAGCACGCGACCATCCTTGAGGGTCGCCTTCAGGCTGCCATCCGCCTGTTTGTCGATCCGCTCGATATCGGCATTGAACTGCAGATTCATGCCGCGCTTGGTCAGCTCTTCCTGCAGATGCTTGCGCACAGAACCGTCGAAACCACGAAGGAACAGATCACCGCGATACAACAGCGTGGTATCTGTACCGAGACCATGGAAGATTCCGGCGAACTCGACAGCGATGTAACCACCACCGACGACCAGGACGCGCTTCGGCAGCTCTTTCAGGAAAAACGCCTGATTGGAACTGATGGCGTGTTCATGCCCCGGAATCTCCGGAATCTGCGGCCAGCCGCCCGTGGCGATCAGGATGTTTTTCGCGGTGAAACGCTCACCATTGACCTCGACCTCATGCGGACCAACGATCTTCGCGTGCGCTTCGTGCAGGGTCACACCACTGTTGACCAGCAGATTGCGATAAATGCCGTTCAGGCGATTGATCTCGCGATCCTTGTTGGCGATCAGGGTCGCCCAATCGAAATTCGCCTCACCCAGGCTCCAGCCGAAACCGGACGACTGCTCAAAGTCTTCGGCGAAATGCGCGCCGTACACCAGCAGCTTTTTCGGCACACAGCCGACATTGACGCAGGTACCGCCCAGATAACGGCTCTCGGCCACCGCCACTTTCGCACCGAAACCGGCCGCAAAACGCGCAGCCCGCACACCGCCGGAACCGGCACCAATCACATAAAGGTCAAAATCGTAGGCCATATCTATCTCCTCGGCAGGCGATCAGCATACCCGCCGTCGTCCGTTGGGCAAGCACTCCTGCCGATATAGGGGCGGAAAATGAAAAAGCCACCCGAACAGACTGTGTGAAAACGCACTGAAGGCCAGCCCAACAAACGCCCCGACT
>NZ_JBSVWF010000097.1:0-11997 GCF_054071635.1 Pseudomonas sp. SDO52101_S400
CACAGGTCTTGTGTAAACCGCAGAACACTGTGGGAGCGAGCCTGCTCGCGAAAGGGCCAGTAAAGGCAACGCAGAACCTTCAGGCACTGCGCACTTGGAGAAGCTGCGCAGCACAAAGGGCAATCCTTGAACACGCATCCGCCAGCTTCACCCGGTCCACCACCAACCCGATGCGGATATGCCCCGCCGCACTCGGCCCGAACGCCTCGCCGGCCAGCACTGAAACGCCATAGCCTTCCAGCAAGCGTTCGGCAAAATCCTGCGCGGCGAATCCAGTCTGGCGCACATCCACCATCACAAACATTCCGCCATCCGGTCTGATCGGGTACAAACCCGGACAGCCGCGCAAGCGCTCGCACACCAGATCCCGTCGCAACCGGTATTCTTCGCGCATCTGCGTCACTTCCGGCAAGTCCTTCTCCAGAGCCACCTGCGCGGCTTTCTGCACAAAGTCCGGCAGACCGAACAGCATGCTCAACGACAGGTTCACCAAATGCTCCGCCAACGGTTTCGGCCCGATCATCCAGCCGATGCGCCAACCGGTCATGGCGTGGGATTTGGACAGGCTGTTGATGGTCGCCGTGCGCTCGGCCATGCCCGGCAAGCTCGCCGGGCTGACGTGCTCACCTTCGTACAACAAATCGCTGTAGACCTCATCGCTGATCAGCCACAAGTCATGACGAATGCACAGCGCCGCCAGCTCCTGCCAGATCAGCAGTGACAGACTGGCGCCGGACGGATTGTTGGGACTGTTGAGCAGCATGGCTCGTGTCCTGGACGTGATCCGCGCCGCGACGTCTATCGGATCGACACGAAAACCGTTTTCCGGACGCACCGGCACTGGCACCACGGTAGCGCCGCAGGCACCGAACACGCCTTCATAGGTCACGTACATCGGTTCGGCGACAATCACTTCATCACCCGGATCCAGCAGACATTGCGCCACCGAATACACCGCGCATTGCGCGCCGGGCAGCACGATCACATGGTCGGCGTCGACGTCCTGGCCGCTGCGCCGCCGATGGCGCTCGGCAATCCGCTTGCGCAGCTCCAACCGGCCACGCACTTCGGAATAATGGGTATCGCCCGCCAACAGGCTGTCGATGGCACCGTGGATGATCGGCAGTGGTGTATCGAAATCCGGATCGCCAACGGACAGCAGCAAGACATCGACGCCTTCGGCGCGTAACTCCAGCGCTCGGTCGTGAATCCGCCAGGCCGCTGCTCCCTCCCCGGCGATTCGTTGGGTCAAGGCTGAATAGCGCATGTACGTCTCCTGATTGCGCGGTCTCCAGCCTTCACCCTAGGTCAAATCACAAAGCGCGCCAGCCGATTTGTTCCTGGGATGAATTTCAAGAATATTTCGTACGGTGCTCGATTACCGATCAGTTGCCTACCTGTCAGGGTTGACAGTAGACCGATTCCAAGACCGCCCCCCTAATTAACCCGTGGAAACATTCGCAGGCCCTTCTCATCAACACAACAGAGCGTTAAAACAATGACAAATCTTAATGAAAAGATTCTTGAACTGGCCGCACCTGAAATCCCCGATGCGTTAGCAAACTTTCCTGGCAGTCAAGATAACTTGTTGCCATTAAGTGCATTGCAATCGCCACTGCGGGTATTGATCGCGCGATGGCTGGATCCAGGTCCTGCTCCAGGCTTGCCCGTAAGGTTGACGCTGTTATTGAACGGGAACCCGGTGGCGAACTATGATTTCACAACGCCTATTGATCCAGCGCTTTTCCCATTTCCAGCCCATATCCCTGAGCAAAACCTGCAACAGGAAGGCGAACACGAGGTTTCATACAGGGTGATTATTGGCGGGAATGCAGGGCAATCAACGGGCACGCCTATAACGATCGATACAACAGCTCCAAACTATGGCAACCCGGGAGCCGCTCCGGTGTTTCCACCAGATGTCATCAGTCACGGGATTACACAGAAGTATCTGGATGATCACGGTGATGAAGTTTTGGTAACCATTCCCCAGTATTTACAGCAACGAACCTGCGACAGGATCGAATTTTACTTTGGTTCACTTACGGCCCCCCCTGCCATCATCACAACGGTGCATGACTCGAGCTCACCTACCGTTATCAAGCTCAGTGGCGAAATTATCCGTGCGCATGGCTCCGGCAATAAGCTTGCTTTTTGCAGGCTTTCGGATCGCGCAGGAAACATAGGTTCGCTCTCGGCGTTCGTGAGTGTTGATGTACACCTTCCTTGAGTCAGAAATTTGTCAAAATGGGCTGAAGCAATAACCTGTTTCAGCCCACTTCAGGCTATTTCGTGATTTTCAAATCACGAAGCGCGCCACCATCGCATTCAAATCTACTGCCAGACGCGACAGTTCGTGGGTAGCGGCGCTGGTTTGATTCGCGCCGGCGGCCGATTGCGTGGCCAGGTCGCGGATGTTGACCAGGTTGCGATCGACCTCGCGGGAGACCTGCGCCTGCTCTTCCGAAGCGCTGGCGATGACCAGGTTGCGCTCGTTGATCTGGTGAATCGATTGGGTGATCTGCTCCAGTGCAACGCCGGCGGCGCGAGCCATTTCCAGAGTGGTCTGGGTGCGCTGGTTGCTTTGCTGCATCGATTCGACCGCTTCGCCGGTGCCATTCTGGATACCGGCAACCATTTTTTCGATTTCCTGAGTTGACTGCGCGGTGCGATGGGCCAGTGCGCGAACTTCGTCTGCCACCACGGCGAAACCGCGCCCCGCTTCACCGGCACGGGCTGCTTCGATGGCGGCGTTGAGTGCCAGCAGATTGGTCTGCTCGGCGATGGCGCGGATCACGTCCAGCACTTTGCCGATGTCGCGGCCCTGAGCAGCCAGGCCTTCGATCATCTGTGCGGTGTTCTGCACGTCCTGGGTCATGGTCTGGATCGCATCGACGGTTTTCACCACCTGATCGCGACCTTCACGAGCGGCGTGGGTCGACTGGTTCGAGGCTTCGGAAGTCGACACCGCGTTGCGGGCGACTTCTTCAACCGCTGCGGTCATTTCGTTGACGGCGGTGGCGGCCTGTTCGATTTCGTCGTTCTGTTGTTGCAGGCCACGGGAGGCCTCTTCGGTCACAGCGCTGAGTTCTTCGGCAGCGGCGCCCAGTTGGGTGGCGGAACCGGCAATCTGCTCGATGGTCTTGCGCAGGTTGGTCTGCATCGCGGCCAGCGCTTCAAGCAGGCGCGCCGGTTCGTCCTTGCCGTCGACTTCGATGACTTTGGTCAGGTTGCCGCCGGCAATGGTTTGCGCGGCCGCCACGGCACGGTTGAGCGGAGTGACGATGCTGCGGGTCAGCAACCAGGCCAGCAACACCGTGGCCAATGCGGCGATCACCGCGACGATGACGATTCCGGTAACGGCACTGTCGTAATGCTCGCCGGCCTGAATGGAGGCGTCTTTTGCCCCGGCGGCATTGATCGCGATGAGTTTGTTGAGCTGCTCACCCATCTGGTCCGTGCCGTCCTTGATCTTCGTGTTGATCAGGGTGCGCATCTCATCGACCTTGTCCTGACGCGACAAGTCCATCATCTGGTTCTGGGCTTGCAGGTAGTTGTCCAGGGTCGTGGCGAAAGCCTGATATTGCGCACGCTCCTCACTCTCTGCCGGCAACGCGGCGTAAGCGGCCTGGGCGCTGCGCACTTTGTCCACCAGCACACCAATGCGAGTCTGTGCTTCCTGCAGGCCGGCAGCGTCACGGTTGACCAGAATCCGGAACGACAGGATCCGCAGGCGCAATACGTTTTCCGTCACCACGCCAAGGTAGGCGACGCTGGGCAACTGGTTGGTCTGCATCTCGACGGACGCCTGACGGATGATCGACATGCGATTGACGGCGAACACGCCGAGCACGATCACCAGCAGGGCAATAAAGGCAAAACCGAGGAAGGCACGGGGCGCGATATTCAGATTACGCAAGGACATAGGAAGGCTCTCGGAAAGTCGAAGCTAAGAGCATCCATGCCGTATTCACTGGCCCGCGAGGGCGGGCTTCAGTCCGGCGTCACTGATTGTGTAAGTCTTGTGCGCGCCTGATCTCTATATCGGCCAGGCTTGAGGAATTTTGCAGGTAAAGAGCAAATATTTTTCTAATTATTGCGAGTGTTTCGCTATTGAAACACCCGACGTTTTAGATGATGGGTGACAGGTCAGGCCGGAGTCGCCATGCGCCAGACGCGGGCAATATCGGTGGCGCGTTCGCGCAACAGGCGTGGTGCTTCGGCGCAGGCTTGTTCGAGGGTCATCGGGCCGCTGGTGACGGCGAATGCTGCATCGATACCGTGATCGTAAAGAGCCTGATAGCCCTCGCCCAAAGTCCCGGCAATGACGATCACCGGAACGCCGTATTGCTTGGCGATCCGCGCCACGCCGAACGGGGTTTTGCCGCGCAGGGTCTGGGCATCGAAGCGCCCTTCCCCGGTGATCACCAGGTCCGCACCTTTTACTGCATCGGCCAGCCCGACCAGTTCCGCGACCACTTCAACCCCGGCCTGGAACCGTGCGCCGAGAAACGCCTTGGCCGCAAAGCCCAGTCCACCCGCTGCACCGCTGCCCGGCTCGTCCCGAACATCCTTGCCCAGCGCTTGCGCGCAGAGTTCGGCAAAGTGGCCAAGAGCCTGATCCAGTTGTTGCACCTGCGCCGGGGATGCGCCCTTCTGCGGGCCGAAAATCGCCGAGGCACCATGAGGGCCACACAGCGGATTGTTGACGTCGGCGGCGATGTCGAAACGGACTAGCGCCAGGCGTGGGTCGAGTTCGCTCAGGTCCAGTCGTGCGAGTTGCGCCAACGCCAGACCGCCCGGCACCAGTGATTGCCCTTGAGCGTCCAGCAATTTAACGCCCAGCGCCTGCATCGCACCGGCACCGCCGTCGTTGGTGGCGCTACCGCCGATGGCCAGAATCACTCGTTGTGCGCCGGCATCCAGCGCAGCGCGGATCAGTTCTCCCGTGCCGTAAGTGCTGCTGATGCACGCGTCACGTTGCCCCGGCGGCACCAGTTGCAGACCGCTGGCCTCGGCCATTTCGATGATTGCGGTGTGGTTGTGCGGCAGCCAGCCCCATGCGGCTTCAACTGCTGCGCCCAACGGGCCACGCACGCGGATACGGCGCAGTTCGCCTTCGCACGCGGCGAGAATCGACTCCACCGTCCCTTCGCCACCGTCGGCCATCGGGCATTTGACCAGCGTCGCCTGTGGCCAGACCTGCGCCAGGCCCAACGCAATGGCTTCTGCAACGCCTTGGGCACTCAGGCTGTCCTTGAACGAATCGGGGGCGATGACGATTTTCATGTGAATTCTCCAGTTCCAATGCTCCTCATGCTGCCAGTCGCCTTGCCCGTTGACGCCTGTCCGCTGCACAAGTTGGATTGGCGTTTATTGTTCATTTTCACAAAGGTTTGGAATAGATGCTGAATGTCCCGGCCCTATCGCTGGCAAGCCAGCTCCCACAGGGGACTGCGTCGTTCACATAATTTTGTGCACACCGATGATCCTGTGGGAGCTGCGGTGCGACGATTCGACTTGCCAGCGATGGCGCCCTCAAGAACACCTCATACCGTTGATTCAGTCTGCGGCAGCAATTGCACCCCGAGATACAGCGCCAACATGCCGTCGAGCTTCAGCGGATCGACCCCGCTCAACTCGGCAATCCGCTCCATCCGGTAACGCAGACTGTTGCGGTGAATCCCCAAGGCATCGGCACAGGCCTGGCTCTGCCCGTCGTGATCGCACCAGCTACGCAGGGTCGCGAGCAACTGGCCGTTGCTGTCCTTGGCGATCACTTTGCGCAACGGTTTGAGCAGTTCATCCAGCGCATCATCGTTGCGATGGCGCCAGAGCATCACCGGCAAGCGATAGCGATTGAGAGTCAGCAGCCGTGAGCGCGGCAAAACTTCGCGGCCATAGGCAAGCAAATCGCCGACCCGCCGATAGCAACGGCGCAGCCCGGCCAACCCATCGGCCTGCCCGCCGACCGCAATGCGCAGGATGTTCCAGCCCAGACCATCGAGTTTTTCCAGCAGACGGTCATGCTCGACGTTCTGACTCGCCGGCCGGCACCACAACAGCGACGACTTGGCCGAACTCACGCACCAACTGTCCGGATAGCGCGTCATCAACCAGGCACTCAGCGCCTCGACTGTTTGCCCCGGCCCATGCTCCAGACCCAATTCAAACAGATATGGCACCCGCGTCAGTTGCGGTTTCAGCCCGAGTTGCTGAGCTTCATCGACCAAACGCGGCGAATCCCCTGCTTCGCTCAACAGCAGCGCGAGCAAATCATCGCAACGTTGTCGACGCCATTGCTGCTCGGATTGCTGATTGCGCTGACCGACCAGCATTTCAGCGGTCATGCGTACCAGCTCGGCATACGTACGCAATTGCTCCGGCTCGCCGGTGATACCCAGCACGCCGATCAACCGTTGATCGAGCAGCAACGGCAGGTTGATCCCCGGCTGCACCCCTTTCAGATGCACGGCGGTCTGTGCGTCGATCTCCACCACCCGGCCGTTGGCCAGCACCAGTTGCGCGCCTTCATGACGGGTATTGATGCGCTCCGGCTCGCCACTGCCGAGGATCAACCCCTGGCTGTCCATGACGTTGACGTTGTACGGCAAAATGGCCATGGCCCGGTCGACGATGTCCTGGGCGAGGTCGTGATCGAGTTCGAACATAAGGGCTGGAATCCTTGAAAACAGGCGCGGACGGTTGTTCACACGCACAGGGTCTGTCGGCAAACCCTGTGCTCAGGCACAAAGACAATCCGGCCAAAGGTGGCCGAGACTCTCAGGGCGATCAACGTTACCCTTTGCATCGCAAAAAATCATAATAAAGAGAGAGCCGCCATGTCGCAGAGCGCCGCTGCCGCCCAGACCATCGCTGACGATAAAAATGCCGTTTACAAACGCGTAACCCTGCGTTTGATCCCCTTCATCTTCATCTGCTACCTGTTCAACTACCTCGACCGGGTCAACGTTGGATTTGCCAAACTGCAGATGCTCGACGCGCTGAAATTCAGCGAGACCGTGTACGGCCTCGGTGCCGGGATCTTCTTCATCGGCTACGTGCTGTGCGGCGTACCGAGCAACCTGGCCCTGACCAAATTCGGCCCACGGCGCTGGATCGCGCTGATGATGATCACCTGGGGCACGCTGTCGACGTGTCTGCTGTTCGTCACCACACCGACCCAGTTCTACACCCTGCGCCTGTTCACCGGTGCGGCCGAAGCCGGGTTCTTCCCGGGCGTTGTGCTGTACCTCTCGCAGTGGTTCCCGACCTTCCGCCGTGGCCGGATCATGGCGCTGTTCATGTCGGCGATCCCGGTGTCCGGCCTGCTCGGCAGCCCGTTTTCCGGCTGGATTCTGAATCACTTCGCCGCGGGCCAGGGCGGTTTGGCCGGGTGGCAGTGGATGTTCCTGCTGCAAGGTATTCCGACTGTGATCCTCGGCGCACTCGCCTACTTCCTGTTGAGCGACAACTTCGCCACTGCCAAGTGGCTGACCCCGCATGAGCGTTCGGTGCTGGAGGCCGATCAGGCCGAAGACCTGGCGAACAAGCCTAAAACCACGTCCGATTCGCTGATCGCGGTGTTCAAGAACCCGGCGATCTGGGCCTTCGGCCTGATCTACTTCTGCATCCAGAGCGGCGTGTACGCGATCAACTTCTGGCTGCCGTCGATCATCAAGAACCTCGGCTTCAGCGACAACCTGGTGATTGGCTGGCTGAGCGCGATTCCGTATCTGCTGGCCGCGGTATTCATGCTGGTGGTCGGGCGTTCTGCGGATTTGCGTAAAGAACGCCGCTGGCATTTGGTGGTGCCGATGTTGATGGGCGCTGTCGGCCTGCTGATCGCGGTGAACTTCGCGGCCAACCCGGCGATTGCGATCCTCGGTCTGACCATTGCGACCATGGGTGCGCTGACCGGTTTGCCGATGTTCTGGCCGGTGCCGACTGCCATGCTGAGCGCGGGCGCTGCGGCGGGTGGTCTGGCGTTGATCAACTCGATGGGGCAGATGGCCGGGTTCCTCAGCCCTTACCTCGTCGGTTGGGTCAAGGACAGCACCGGGTCGACCGATGCGGCTTTGTATCTGCTGGCGGGGGTGATTGTTGGCGGGAGTCTGCTGGCGTTGCGGATGACGCGCACGTTGCGGGCCTGATTATTGGCAGGCACACAAAAACGGCCCATTTCGGGCCGTTTTTTATTGGTGCTCTACGATCGGTCAGGGCCGGGCTTCAGCCGCCGTGTCCAGATTGTCCAGCACCCGATTCACCGCCAGTTCCGCCAGCATGATCAACTGCCCAATGCCCAGCAACACATGCCGCTGCGGCGCATCGATCATCCCGGCGAAATCGCTGGCCATGGTTTTGGCCGAGGTCAGGGTTTCGCAGGCGTCGGCCAGCAGTTCTTCGCTGTCGATGCCGGGGGCGATGAGGTAGCGGGTGTTGGGTTTGAGCAGCGGCTTTCTGGGGTGGAACGGATTGAGGTAGTGATCGAGGGCGCGTTCGGCAGCTTCGTGGAATTTCTTGGAATCGAGGGTTTCGTACGGCGAGGTGGTGTCGGTTTCGGGTGGGTTGGGTGTTGGTTTGATCATGGTGAAACTCCTAAGGCACTTATATGGAGCCACCACTCTCGCTACCAAACGATGGTGGTGGCCAGACGCAGGTTGGTAGACCGGGCCTTAGGAGAAACGGCGCACCCGAAGGTGCCCTGCGAATGACCACCATAAAACAGAGACAAAAGACTCTACAAAATGGAGCACTCTGCACTTAAAGACCCAGGCTACCAAACCCGATCGCTGTTCTTTTCAGCGACGGAACAACGATAAAACCCGGCCCTTAAGCGCACAAGCCGGCGGATTCTGGCTTAGTCGTAGGCAACGGCGCAAGGTTGTGTAGCCTGGGGGTGCGTGTCTGAACGTGTCCTTTAAACACTAGGCTTAAACACTGCGATGTGACTGAGAACGTCCCCCCCCCCTCACCCCAGCCCTCTCCCCCAAGGGGGCGAGGGGGAAAGGGAGCCGATCTCGGTGCATTTCAAAGCCGGAGTTCGACTCGATGTTTCAGGTCGATGTACCTCGTGATAACACCTCGGTCGGCTCCCTCTCCCTCCGGGAGAGGGCTGGGGTGAGGGAGCCCTTGATTCTAAGGCTCCGATTTCGCGTCCAGCTCAAGAACCACCCCGCCCGGCATCTGCACAAAAATCTGCCAGCCCCCATCCTCCGGCACTTGCGCCACCTGATACGGCAACCCACTGCCCTGCACCCGCTTCAAAACCACCGCCGCGTCTTCATCCGTACGAAACGCAAGATGACTCAACGCTGCCTCATCCAGCGCAGGCTGCTCAATCACATGTACCAACGCCTGCCCATCCTGATACAACCAGCGTCCGGGAAACGGAAACGGCGGCCGACGTCCCGGCGCCAATCCCAGCAGCGCATTGAAGACCTCCTGAATCGGCTGCCCGTCCGGCGCATTGAACGCCAGGTGATCGAAGTGCCAGGTCATAACAATCCACCTCCGTCGACGTCGATGATGCTGCCGCTGATAAAGCCATTTTCCATGACCAGCATAAACGCGGCGGCCAAGTCCTGCGGAGTCCCGACCCGGCCCACCGGCAATGCCGCCGAAGTACGAGCAAACATCGCGGTGCGCTGGCTTTCGTCCATGCCGGCGTACGCTTCAGTGTCGGTCACGCCGGGGCTGATGACGTTGACCCGGCGCGGCGCCAGCTCCTTGGCCAGTTGTTTGGCCAGAGCTTCCAACGCGGCATTCAACGTGGTCTTGATAAATTGCCCGGCGACGAATTTGCGCGACAGCAACCCCGACGTCAGGGTGATGCTGCCCCGCTCGCTCAGGTACGGCAGCGCCGCTTGAATGGCGCGCAAGGTGCCCCAGAATTTCACGTCGAACGCTTGCTGTGCCTGGAGCAGATCACTGTCGGCCAACGGTTTGGCGCTGACGCTCGGCCCGGCGGTGATCACCAGATGATCGAAGGCACCGATGCGCTCGAACAATTGATGCAGCGAAGCGTCATCAGTGACATCGGCGGATTCGTGGCGGATACCGTCATGGGTTTCGGACGTTTCAACACGGCGTCCGACCGAATAAACAAGGGCGCCACGTTCAGCGGCGTTCGACGCGACGGCGGCGCCAATGCCGCTGCTGCCGCCGATCACCACAACAGTCTGGTTGTCGAGTGGTTTCATGGGAGTTCTCCGGTGGGCTTGAGGAGATTGCATCTTCTCCGGTTGCCAATCGAAGAAAAATCCCGGTAAATCGGAAGGATCTTTAAAGGATTTTTAGCAATGAGCTCGATTCTCGATCTTGAGATCTTCGTCCGTACCGCCGACTCCGGGAGCATTTCCGCCGCCGCCCGAGCGCTGGAGCTGACGCCGGCCGCCGCCAGCATCGCGCTGAAACGCCTGGAAACCCGCCTTGGCATCCGCCTCTTCGCCCGCTCGACCCGCAGCATGCGCCTGACCGAAGAAGGCCGGCGCTATCTGGAAAGCGTGCGCCTGGCGCTGGCCACACTGGCCGAGGGTGAGCAAGCGCTGAAGCAACAGACCGAAGGCCTGAGCGGCATGCTGCAACTGGCGGCGCCGTCGGATTTCGGGCGCAATGTGTTGCTGCCGTGGCTGGACGATTTCAAACGCGATCACCCGCACATTCAGCTGCAATTGTTGCTCAACGACCGGCATGCGGATCTGTTTCGCGAGACGGTGGACGTGGCACTGCGCTTCGGTGTGCCGAGTGACTCGACGCTGGTGGCATTGCCGATTCTGCCGGAACATCGCCGGGTGGCCTGCGCCAGCCCCGACTATCTGGCGCGTCACGGCACTCCGCAAAACCCTGCCGAATTGAGCGAGCACAGCGCCCTGCTCTACCTGCGCAACGGCAGGCCTTACAACACCTGGCGTTTCCATCGCGACGGCGAAACGGTCGAGGTCGAAGTACGCGGCGACTACCTCAGCGACGACGGCGAAGTCGCCCGCCGCTGGGCACTCGCCGGGCACGGCATTGCCTACAAGGCCTGGCTCGACGTGGCGGAAGACGTGCGCGCCGGGCGGCTTGTGACGCTGTTCGATGATTGGCACGGTGAGAGCGTACCGTTCAATCTGCTGTGCCCGCATCGAGTGCAGGTGTCGGAACGGGTGAAGGTGTTGCAGGCTTTTCTGCGCGAACGCTGCGAAAGACTTTGTGACTGAAAAAGTTAAAAAGCAATTACAACGCTGGTGATGCCTCAGGATTATTAGGTTGGCCGTTCAACCCAAGGGTTTTCAAGGATTGAACGGATACCAGTAAAAATCTTGACTGCCATATTTCGCTTACGTAATAGGCATCAGATTGGCTTAAGGCACCATGATATCCAAGGATCACTGGTAATAATCTTGCGAAACCCGTTATTTGCATCGATTGCTCTACCATAAGCTCCATCAAAGATGCAGGACCAAACAAAGTAATCACGAACGGGAACCTCATAGACACGCAACATATTTCTTATAAACTCACTGTTAAACGTTGTCACACCCCCCAAAGAGTTCATCCACTTAACCGAGTCTTCGACACGAAGTGGCGTAGGACTTATATGCAATTCATGCACGTTGGTGACTGCCACCAGATAAGTCACGGTTGTACCTTCCTGATCCGTAACATAGATGGTGGCGGTATCGTTCTTGAGCCCGGTGACTTTACCTGCTTGGGTCACGGGTACATTGTTCGGGCTAGAGGAGGCATAGTCATACGGCGGAACACCACCGCTCGCAACCCGAACACCCGTGTTGCCAATCGATTCCAACCCGGTTTTCGGCCATCCCGGAATCTTCACCGAAAACCCGTCCAGCCTCATCATGGTCGGAACAATATAGAACGCCAACCGCTCGATCTCCCAAGGATCGGACTCAAATTGATTCCCGGTTTTTTCCTTCACGGTAAAACGGTGTGATCCGACCGCTATCGATATGAACTTGCTTTGCCACTTGTAATCCGTTCCGACTGTGACTT
>NZ_JBSVWF010000098.1:0-11711 GCF_054071635.1 Pseudomonas sp. SDO52101_S400
ACCACACCGTTTACGCAGACCGCAAAGTCGAAGCACGGGCCAACGACCACCTGACGGTGGGCGTGAACCAGCACATCAAAATCGGTACCGGACAATTCATCGACGCCGGGCAGGAAATTCACCTGAGCAGCGGTATGAAGGTGGTGCTGGAGGCTGGCGCTGAACTGACGCTGGTCGGCGGTGGCAGCTTCATCAAGATCGATGGCGGCGGCGTGACCATGAGCGGGCCGGCGATCAACATCAACTCCGGTGGTGGACCGGGGAGCGGCACGGGTGCGGCGCCGTTGATGCCGGGGCCGTTGAAGCAGGCGGATACGGATAAAGCCGGGAAGTTGTTGGTGCCGGCGCAGCGGCAGGCGTTGATGCAGAAGAAGCCGATTTGTGCGGTTTGTGAGAAGGCCAAATTGGAGGCCCAGAATGCTTAATCCTGAATGGCCGCTGGAAAACGGTCTTCCACAAGGTCTGCCGTGGAATGCCACGGTAGGCTTGCTGCTAGACGGTGTCAGTGTCGAAAAGCTTCCCCAGCACTTGTACCAGTGGACCGATAATCCAGAATTCGAACCGCTCTACCTCGGAACACGCTGGGCGGAACTGGGCGATATTTCCCCTTGCCTTGTACGCATAAAAGCCCAGAACGATCCAATCCTGGCCAAATTCCTGAACGCCTCGCGTCAGGAATGGGGTCACCTGGTATTCAGTGATCAGCCATGGGACCAACTGGTCGCGCACTTTCGCTGGCTCACCAGCGTGATGCACCCGCAAGGCGAAGAAGTCCTGCTACGCGTCGCCGATCCCGCCGTGACTCACGCACTGCTCTCCCACGCCGAAACCATCAAAGACCCGACCCTCTTCGGGCCTTGCACACAAGTTGTCACTGCGGATGCCGCACTCGGCTGCTGGCATATCAATCGGCGTCAGGGCATCACCTCCGAGCCGAACCACAGCAAACGCTATCGCCTGAGCGAAGAGCAACTGAGCCAACTGGATGAAGTGAATTTTCGAAATGTGGTCATGCGTCTCGACGAACACATGCTCGAATACTTCCCGAGCTATCAGGCCCAATCGACGCCACCGCAACGCTGGGAACACCTGCACGCACTGGCCTCGACATCCTATGATCGCGGCTTCAACACCGAACTCGACATCACCCTCTACGCCAATATTCACGGGTTCCTTGGTGAACGAGCACTGGAAGAACACCCAGACCTCGACGCCATCCTCAAGACACCGTCGGAACAAACACCTGCACAACGACTCGAACGGGTCGCTGATATGGCCCAGGAGCGGGCTGCAACCCTGAACAGGAGCCAAGGATGACAACGCCAACATCGGCAGCAAAAAACCCGAACAACGCTGCGAAAAGCCGGGACGATGGCAAATGCGCTTTGGGCGGCTGTTCGCTGATGAAAGCCAAGATCCAGCTCATTCCTTTACGTTACGGAATTGTGGAAAGGCTAGATCCATCGAGTGCGCTGGCTATGCCGTACAAATTGGAGTCGCGCCCGCTGGGTATTCGTTTGATCCGCGACGGATGGCTTTATGTCATCGTTGAAAAAAAGCCTGAAGCGATCCTTCATGAATACCGTGTGCAAAACGGTATCGTGACCCAACTGCTTTGGGAAAAAGGCGAGATCAAAGCCAACAAACGCGAAAGTAATGTGGGCGAAGCCACTTTAGTTTTTCCTCGATTAAGCAAGCTCTACGTGAACTACTCAGAAGTGCAATGGACTGCCGCCAAATGTGCACAAGTCATTAAGCATAGATCTGAGCGTGAATATTTCATGCAGAAGATTGACCTGACTAACGCCGACCCCGAAAAAGGTACGACCGATCTACTAACCGAAAGCCAAGCTGAAAAATGGATTGCGGAAGTTGCTGAGGAACCGAGCAAAGATCCAGCTATTGCTGGTGCGAAGCCTGAAGAAAGTAAAGATTACTCGTGGGAGCAGACGCCATGCTTCAAAAAAACTCAACTCGGCTTAGTAAAGAAACAGGTCAAATCAGAATATGAGCGCGACCATTTATATCTGATCGTGCAGGATGACTTGGGAGTGCTGCGCGATTTAGCAGAACATCAGGATTTAGTCAGCGGCTGGCTCAGTGACTGGAGTGAAGCTGAAACGAACCAAAAGAAATATGTGTTTGGTTCCTATATCGAGACGCTTTACACCGTAACGGGCGATACGCTACTTAGCGCCGCGCAAGGGGATCCGCGTTTCAGCAAACTCAGCGATGAAACAAGTCCTGAGCAACGCCAATCGATCGTGGACTATGTCAATACGAAAAATCAGACTCAATGGTCCGGAGCAGGCAGCCAGCGCGGAGCAATATCGGCTTCCAAAATGCGCATGCGCACCAGTCTTGGCCCTTTGTACCCAAAGTATGAAGATTTGATCGAAACCATCGAAGAAAATGCTGACGACGCACTAAATGGCGCCAAAATGGGTCAGGAGGGAATCAACGATCTTATTGATCGACCCGCCATGGAGTCATTCCTGAAACATCAAAGAGCTCAGCTCAATCGCTGGAACAAGCGCCTGGATTTAATTACCAATGATCGAATCGGCTTGATAAGTGAGCAACGATTCCATCGTGCAGGCTGGTACTTCGACCCAAAAATCGGCATACAGTTGGAAGCCTCGCTGGCAACCGAATACGCATGTATAAAAGATATTTGCCGCACAGAAAAAGCGACTGAAAAACTAGCAGACCTTATTAATAAACAACCGGGCTTCACAGTCCCGACCTACTTCACCCTTAGCTTAACCGACCAAAAGGACTTGGACGCAAAAATTGCTTCGGCAATCAAGTCAGTACGCGATACTAAAATGGCGGCAAAAGATTACGAGGGTGCTCAGGAGCTCAGCGGAAAATTTGGCAACCTATTAACACAACATCTCGCTGCCTCCATGCATTTGAGTGAAAACGGTATTACTTTTGATCAAATGCGAAATACAGCCTATGAGCCGGCTAAGCAACTTCGCCTAGCAGATGCAATGGACGAATCCATCAAGGCACTGCGAAGCGGGCAACCTGTGGATCCAGCCAAACTGTTGCGTAACATCCCCAATTCAGCATGGGTAGATGTACTGCGAGCCTTTGGCAAAGGAGGCATTACACTAGAGTTTGCCTCCGCCAGCCAGATTGACACCTTTAAGGCTGACATGGAAAAGCTGACTGATCTGCGTCGACAGATGAGCGCATTAAAAAATCAGATTCGTCAAACACTTGCCAATGAGCGAAAGGGAGTAACGGCCAAAGGCACTCACAAGAGCCTAATAGCGCGTCGAAAATCGTTGCAACAAACGGTCGGCCCATTAGAAACCAGAGTGGCCCGTGCGATGAGCCCAGTTGGCGAAGGACCAGGAAAGGCAGCGTTCAAAATTAAAGGCCTGACCAATGCACAGGTCTTAGAGTTCGAACGAATGGTTGACGACTACCGCCTCAAAAAACCGCTTAAAGGATTAAGTCGAGAAGTATTTAAGTCAGCTGGCGGGGATTTGTTCGCTTCGGCAGCGGCAGTGATGCAAATAATCAGTTTTGTTAGAGTTTCTAGTGAATACTCTCTCAAAAAAGAAGCGGACGCTTCAGACAAATTAGCTTTATTTAATTCCTTCTTTTCTATGGCAGGAGGCACATTCGCTGCCGTCCAAGGCATCGCTATCACTAGCCTGTCTGTTGCAATAGAAAACTACTCCAGTGCTGCTGGAAAAATAAAACTGGCAGCTAGACTGGGGCGAATCACAGGTGCTTTAAGCCCCTTTGCATATGTTTTTAGCACTATTGCAGCTGGCACTGGTATTTACGGCGAAAAAGGCTCTGCGGCAAGATGGACTGAAGCTCTTCGCTCAGGTGATGGAGCCAAGCTTGCCGGTGCCAGTATGACTCTGGCTGGCGACTCGGGACAACTGCTCGTCAATGGCTGGGCATTTGCCCGCAGTGGCAAACACCTTATGGATGTTGTCACCACTACTAATCAGGCGCGTTCCTTAGCATGGGTAACGGCTGGAGGAAGGCTGCTTAGCGTTGCTGCTCGAGCAAACCTGATTGGACTTGCGTTGACTGGCTTACAGCTTGGTGGAGAGTGGATATATAACCGAAATAATAAAAGCGAACTGGACAAATGGTTACAAAAAGGCCCTTGGGGTAAAAGTAACGCCAACCGCAGCATGATTGAGGAACGTCTTTTACTAGCCGATATCAGTTCCGTGCCGCAAGTAGCGTTACAGCAAATTAACAACAAACCTATGGTGGTATTACAGTTCCCAGGATTGACTATTCGAGAACTGGATGAGGTGGGCTTGGGATTGAGTGCCTACTGGCTTACTAACCACCAACGCAATGACTGGGAGCCGTGGAGTGAACCTATGCTCTATCAACTCAATCTGTTGAGTGCTCTGGACGCACCACTCAAACTTGGCATTGAGATTTTTCAGAATGAAACCAATGCGCAACATGGCATGGCTATTGCTCTGCGCTACCACCCTGTGGCAGGCGACGAAACATTTCGAGAAAAACGCTTCGAGTCTGTTACGCTTAACGCCCAAAGTGGCAAGCCGTTTTCACCAGTTTCAGTACTACGAACTCGAGCATCCGATGCTCCATGGTTAGTAATCAACAGTGAAGCCTTGAGTTCTCCAAACCTTACAGGTTGAAAGCATGTATTCGAACCTTAAGAAAAACGATGAGTTTGATTTCAAACAAAACCGGCCTTTTGCGGGAGAACGCCGGCGCTTCGCTACAGGTGAAGCCATTTTTTTGTCACCGAAACCAATTCCGACAGGGCAAACGCCCATGGATTTGGGAGGAAGCTTCATTGAAGTAAACGATACGTTTCTTGATGTAGGCAGCAGTAATGTGAACAAGGCATTCCAAGCGAGAGTGATGATCGCAAGTGTAATGCTCGTACTCATATCATGTTTATTAATCGTTCCAACGCTTGCAGGTCTCGCTGGAATCAATAATCCCTTTGGTCGCAGTTTCTGGTGGTACTTTAGCGATTTTTTTGAGTTTGGCCTGCGACTATCTATCTGGTGCGCTGGAGGAGTGGCAATCCTTGGTAGCTATGTAGTAATTAGCAGTACCCTCAAAAAATCGAGGGCTCGTCCAATTCGCTTTAATCGCCAACGGCGTGAAGTATGTTTTTTCCCTGACGGCTCTGATGAACCGATAATCCAACCTTGGGAAGATACTGTCGCCTGGCTTTCAATAAGTACGGGTGTTACGGGAGTAGGTGTAATGAGAAATTATACCTTTGGCATGGCCATCGATAACCCCAAAGCTGATACGGTACACTTTCTGAATCAAGAGGTAATGACACCTACTCATGGGTTAGGAAAATGGGAAGCCATCCGCATCTACATGGAAAAGGGCACTCAATTCTGCCCCGGCAAGGCCCCTTTTGAGGGTAGTCATAGTTTCAATAAAGAACGCGATGACATGCGAGAGGAATACCGACACAAGGAGCGCTCTGCACCGGGTGTGGCATGGTGGTATTTGACTCATTTGATTACGTGGTGGCGTCTTCCGTACTGGATAGCGGAATGGGATTACCGCTACAGCATGAAAGGATTCCCCGAGTCGGTTGAAAGATGGTCTGAAGAGCTCCCACCCGAACAGTGGGCACAACCGAGCCCAGCATTGAAAGAACAGTCAGCAAAAATCGAAAAAGCTTTTGCTCGTGGTCAGGATTTCATGAGTTACTTCAAAATAGATCTAGAGCGCTCATCGACCGAACAGGAAGCACAGCATAATTGAAGAGGCGTAGGAGCCAAGAGAGTAAAAGATGACAGGGTGACAGATGTACTTTGTGGAAAATAAATCTGTCACCTTTTTTGTTCCTTTTCTTGTTTCGCCTTAGACATTTTTACCAATGCAAAAAATCATTGAAAGAAGTAGTTATTGCAGACGCTCCCCTGATTGAATAGCGCAGCGAAAACCAGTACCAGGGTAATAGGCTTCCTGTTCTGGTTTATCCGGCCAGCGTCTAACTACAGAGGCGGCGGACATTGGGCCTTCTGGATAGTAGGAGCCTCGCTTAACCTTATAAGTACCTTTTTCCGGTCCTTGAGGGTTTACCACTGGTGACTGACGGTAGTAATCCTCACCATACCAATCATTAACCCAGTCAGTCGCGTTACCTGCAAGACTGTAGATACCCAGTGGACTGGGTGGAAATTTAGCAATTGAAAACGTTCTACCCCCTCCTTCCACAGGATAGTTTTCCCCAAAACTCAAACTACCAGTATCAGTAGGAAAAAGAATATGTTGCCCGCGATTACGAGCAGCAAATTCCCACTGCGCCTCGGTAGGCAAATCCACAGAATAACCACTAAGGTTGGCAATCCAGTGACAATAGTCCTTGGACTCCTGCCAAGTTTTGGTAAATGCAGGCAAATCACGCTGATAGCGAAACTTCAAATCCTCACGCTCGCGCTTCTCAGCATCAAACAGAGGTTTTCCGTTCGCAATAAAGAACAAATCGAAATCACCCAGCGAGACTTGAAACTTTGAAAAATAATAGGAATTCAACTTGACCGGGTGAACAAAGTCATCATCGCCATTACTGCTGATATTACAAAGCTGATCCGGATCCTGCCCGCAAGGCCAGCTGCAAACATCCGTTTCGTCGTATTCGCAAGCCCAGCCAAAGTCGCCCATATCAAATTGGCCACCCTCGACAAACACCATGTTGTCAATCGACTGAACTACAGTGTTGAGGACCTTTTCACGCAGATCGCTGGAGAGGTTGGGGTACTTGGTCTTGATGGTCGCCGCAATCGACGCGACTTTTTCCGGTGTCAGGGTCTTGCTGATTGGCAATGAGCCGGACTCGGCCCCGCAACCGGCCAGAAAAAATATGGCCGGGAGGGCGAGCACAAACTGACGTAACACGGGCAATATCCTTATAAGGTGCGTCAAGGGCCAAACCTTAACATCCCCTGCCCTGTCTCATAAAAACCTGAATACCTCCGCTTACACCAAAGCCACCCTCACCTGCCTCTCCAACTCCACCTTCAACCCCGGCTCCAGCTTCAACTGCCGCGCCAGCTCATCCAGATACGCCTTCTCCATGAAGTTCTCCTCATCCACCAGCATCACGCTCGCCACGTACATCTCTGCGGCCATCTCCGGTGTGCTTGCCGCGCGAGCGACGTCGGTGGGGTCGAGGGGTTTGTTGAGTTCGGCGTGGAGCCAGTGTTTGAGTTCCTGATCGTTGTCGAGTCGGGTGAATTCGCCTTCGATGAGTTGGCGTTCGCGGTCGTCGATGTGGCCGTCGGCTTTGGCGGCGGCGACCAGGGCCTTGAGGATGGCCTGGCTGTGTTGTTCGACTTGCGCCGGTGGCAGGCGATCGAGGGTTTGCGGTTCGCTTTGCGGGGCGGTGCCTTTCTGAGCGTTCCAGTTGCCGTAGGCCTTGTAGGCGATTACGCCCAGTGCGGCGAGGCCGCCGTAGAGGGCGACTTTACCGCCCACCTTGCGGGCCTTTTTGCTGCCCAGCAGCAGGCCCATGGCGCCGGCCGCCAGGGCACCGCCGCCTGCGCCTGACAGCAAGCCGCCGAGTGTGCCATTACTGGAAGATCCGCCCAGCAAGCCGCCCAAACCACCGGCCGCCGGTTTGTTCTGCGCCCCGCCCGCCTTGTTCTGCAGCAGATCCTGGCCGGACTTGAGGAGTTGATCGAGCAATCCACGGGTGTTCATGTTCCGTCTCCAAACAGGGGTTATCCGGATCAATAAGGCCCTCAGCCTAGTTCGAAAGTGCCCGTCACTTGGCTCCGAGTGTGCTTCCAGATGTTGCCTGGTCCACCGAAGCCCTTCGTGAAAATAGATATACACTCGAGGCAATCTATAAAAACCGCCCACCGGGTAAACCTTTCATGATGACCTTGCGTCAGATCCGCCATTTCATCGCCGTGGCCGAGACCGGCTCGATCTCCGCCGCCGCGCAAACCGCGTTCATTTCCCAATCGACCCTGACCCTGGCCATCCAGCAACTGGAGGAAGAAATCGGCGTCAGCCTGTTCAATCGTCACGCCAAGGGCATGACGCTTACCCATCAGGGCCACCAGTTCCTGCGCCAGGCCCACCTGATTCTGGCGACCGTGGACAACGCCAAACGCAGCCTGCAACAAAGCACCGATCAGGTCGCCGGGCAGTTGATCGTCGGCGTGACCAGTCTGGTGGCCGGTTATTACCTGGCCGATTTGCTTACCCGTTTCCAGCGCGCCTATCCCAATGTCGAGATCCGGGTGATGGAGGACGAGCGGCCGTACATCGAGCATTTGCTGGTCAGCGGCGAGATCGATGTCGGGGTGCTGATCCTCTCCAACCTTGAAGACCGCCACGCCTTGCAGACTGAAGTGCTGACCCACTCGCCGCACCGTTTGTGGCTGCCGGCCCAGCATCCGTTGCTGGAACACGACAGTATCAACCTCGCCGATGTCGCCCGGGAGCCGTTGATTCAACTGAACGTCGACGAGATGGATCGCAACGCCCAACGCCTTTGGCGCGGCGCCGGGCTGCAACCGAAGATCACCCTCAGAACCGCGTCCACCGAAGCCGTGCGAAGCCTGGTGGCAGCGGGTCTCGGCGTTTCGATCCAGCCGGACATGACCTACCGCCCCTGGTCGCTGGAAGGCGACATCATCGAAGCCCGGCCAATTGCCGACCTCAACCAGACCCTCGACGTCGGTCTGGCCTGGCGTCGCGGTACCGCCCGCCCCGCGCTGGTCGATCCCTTCCTGACCGTGGCCCGCGAACAGC
Organism: Pseudomonas sp. SDO52101_S400; assembly: GCF_054071635.1. Lineage (NCBI taxonomy): Bacteria > Pseudomonadati > Pseudomonadota > Gammaproteobacteria > Pseudomonadales > Pseudomonadaceae > Pseudomonas > Pseudomonas sp. SDO52101_S400. The sequence goes on from NZ_JBSVWF010000098.1 coordinate 8,761, forward strand.
CTCACGGTGGACGCAAGCCATCTATTTAATCGAATGCCACCTTCAGTATTTAGAATTTGTCGACCCCGGAGCCGCGCACTAGTCTTGCTGCATCTATAAGACGGTCGGCTCCCGGAACAGGGAGCAACATGACCACACAAGAAAAGAGATCCCGGAAAATGGCTGGCGCGCAGACCCACATGCACACCGCGTTGCTGATCGACGGCGAACTGGTCGCCGGCCAGGGTTTTGTCGAACCGATCCTCAACCCGGCCACTAGCGAAGTCCTGACCCACATCGCCGAAGCCAGCACCGAGCAAGTCGAAGCCGCCATCCTCGCCGCCCACCGCGCCTTTGCCGAGTGGTCGCGCACCACCCCGCAACAACGCTCGAACCTGCTACTGGAAATCGCCAACGCCGTCGAAAAACACGCTGACCACCTCGCCCGCCTCGAAGCCCTGAACTGCGGCAAGCCGCTGCATCTGGCGCGGCAGGACGATTTGACCGCCACCGTCGACGTGTTCCGATTCTTCGCCGGCGCCGTGCGCTGCCAGACCGGCCAGCTCAGCGGCGAATACGTGCCGGGCTACACCAGCATGGTGCGCCGCGATCCGATTGGCGTCGTTGCCTCGATTGCACCGTGGAACTACCCGATCATGATGGCCGCGTGGAAGATCGCCCCGGCCCTCGCCGCCGGCAACACGCTGGTGTTCAAGCCGTCCGAACACACGCCGCTGTCGATTCTGGCGCTGGCTCCGGCACTGGCCGAGATTCTGCCGCGTGGGGTGATCAACATTGTTTGCGGTGGCGGCGAAGGCGTCGGCAGTCACTTGGTCGGCCATCCGAAAGTACGCATGGTGTCGCTGACCGGCGATATCGTCACCGGCCAGAAAATCCTCCAGGCCGCCGCCAAAACCCTCAAACGCACGCACCTCGAACTCGGCGGCAAGGCCCCGGTGATCGTGTGCAACGATGCGGATCTCAAAGCAGTGGTCGAAGGCGTGCGCACTTATGGCTATTACAACGCCGGACAGGACTGCACGGCGGCTTGCCGGATCTACGCCCAGGCGGGGATTCACGACAAATTGGTGGCCGAACTCGGCGCGGCGGTCAGCAGCCTGCGTTTTGCCGGCAAACGCGATGCCGACAACGAAATCGGGCCGCTGATCAGCACCCGTCAGCGCGACCGCGTGGCCAGCTTCGTCGAGCGCGCCCTCGGTCAGCCGCACATCGAACGGGTGACCGGTGCGGCAGTGCATTCAGGTGCCGGTTTCTTCTATCAGCCGACCCTGCTGGCCGGTTGCAAACAGAGCGATGAAATCGTCCAGCGCGAAGTGTTCGGCCCGGTAGTGACCGTGACCCGCTTCGACGAACTGGCGCAAGCAGTGGACTGGGCCAACGACTCGGAATACGGCCTCGCTTCGTCGGTCTGGACGCAGAACCTGGACAAGGCGATGCAGGTCGCCGCGCGGCTGCAATACGGCTGCACCTGGATCAACAGCCATTTCATGCTGGTCAGCGAAATGCCCCACGGCGGGCTGAAACGCTCCGGTTACGGCAAAGACTTATCCAGCGATTCGCTGCAGGACTACAGCGTGGTGCGGCACATCATGGCCCGCCACGGCCAGCATCTCTGACTACGCTAATAACAAGCCGACCACGGCATGCTTCACCGCGTTCACAACTGCCCCGACCATAATTTAAAGAAGAGGGTTCACCATGTTCGTGCACAAGACCGCACTGCTCAGTGCAATCACCACGGCCCTGCTGGCCAGCGCCAGTCTGCAGGCCGCCGAGCCGCTGAAAGCCGTCGGCGCCGGCGAAGGCCAACTGGATATCGTCGCCTGGCCCGGTTACATCGAACGTGGTGAAAGCGACAAGGCCTACGACTGGGTGACCGGTTTCGAGAAGGAAACCGGCTGCAAGGTGAATGTGAAAACCGCCGCCACCTCCGACGAAATGGTCAGCCTGATGGCCAAGGGCGGTTATGACCTGGTGACCGCGTCCGGTGATGCCTCGCTGCGGCTGATCGTCGGCAAGCGTGTGCAACCGATCAACACCGCGTTGATCCCGAACTGGAAATCCCTTGATCCACGCCTGAAAGACGCGCCGTGGTATGTGGTCAACAAACAAACCTACGGCACCCCGTACCAGTGGGGGCCGAACGTGTTGATGTACAACACCAACGTGTTCAAGACCGCGCCAACCAGCTGGAATGTGGTGTTCGCCGAACAGAATCTGCCTGACGGCAAGTCGAACAAGGGCCGGGTACAAGCCTACGACGGCCCGATCTACATCGCCGATGCGGCGCTGTATCTGAAATCCACCAAGCCTGAACTGGGGATCAAGGATCCGTACCAACTCACCGAAGATCAGTACAAGGCTGTGTTGGAACTGTTGCGCGCCCAGCAGAAGCTGATCCACCGCTACTGGCACGACACCACCGTGCAGATGAGCGACTTCAAGAACGAAGGCGTGGTCGCGTCCAGCGCCTGGCCGTATCAGGTCAATGGCCTGATCAACGACAAGCAACCGATCGCCTCGACCGTGCCAAAAGAAGGCGCCACCGGTTGGGCCGACACCACCATGCTGCACGCCGAAGCCAAACACCCGAACTGCGCCTACAAGTGGATGGACTGGTCGCTGCAACCGAAAGTCCAGGGTGACGTGGCGGCGTGGTTTGGCTCGTTGCCGGCGGTTCCGGCGGCGTGTCAGGGCAGTGAGTTGCTCGGCGCTGAAGGCTGCAAGACCAACGGGTTCGACCAGTTCGACAAGATCGCTTTCTGGAAAACCCCGCAGGCTGAAGGTGGCAAGTTCGTGCCGTACAGCCGCTGGACGCAGGACTACATTGCGATTATGGGCGGTCGCTAGTCTTTGAGGTGACTCCGCTCTCCCTGTGGGAGCGGGGTTTGTCGCGAAAAAACGAAGGAAAGCCACACCCAAACAAAAGACAAAAAAGAACCCCCGAACAA
>NZ_JBSVWF010000099.1:0-11381 GCF_054071635.1 Pseudomonas sp. SDO52101_S400
ATGTTGAATGTGCTGACGCCATCGCGGGCAAGCCCGCTCCCACAGGTGTCAGTGTTTAATCCGATTCAACCGGCAGCAGTCAGAGTGCGGCGAGGAACTTGTCTGCCGACTGGTCGCTGATCTTGACCGAGTTGGCGTCCTGTTTGTTCTGTTTCTCGGCTTCGGCCAGCTTCATCTTGTCCTGCAGGCGATCGGCGATCTCTTTGCCGATGGCCTGTTGTTTCTCTGGCGGCATGGCTTTGATGTCGTCTTCGGTCAAACCCATTTCCTTAAGGATGCTGTCGCGCAGACGCTGTTCCGGCGACTTGCTCATGTAGTCCTTGAATTCGTCCGTGGCGGAGGTGCCGGCGGTCTTGGTCGACGTGGCATCGGTCGCTTGCAGGTTTACACGCGTCTTGGCGAACGCCTCGTCGACGTTGTCGCTGATACGCGTGGCTTCGCTGACCTGCTGGGTGGCGAGTTGCGTGGCCGAGCTTTGCACCTGATTGGTGGCATCGGTGGTTTGCGCCTGCGCCTGGTTTTGCAGGGTTTGCAGCATGGCGCCGTGAAGCCCGCCTTGCAGGCCGGCCGCCGCCGTGGCGGTTGCGTCATCGGTGATGCGCTTGGGCAGATGAATCAGATCCGCTTGTTTCGAGCTGACCAACATGATGGAGGACCTTGTGGTAATTGCTGTCGGCGGTAAAGCAGCAATTACCGTGCCGTCAGAATAAGTCCCGTGAATTCAGCAGGTTAATGAATTTCCAGTTTTCAGAAGCGGTCATCCTTTGCCGTCCGGCGGCAGAAGATGACCGTTGCCCCTCAGCGATGGGCGATGTTTTCCAACGCCAGGTTGCGGGTTCGAGGACCGAAGTAGCCGATGGTCAGCATCACGATCAACATGCTGACGACGATGAACGCCAATACGCCCGGCGTGCCGAAGTGGTCGAGGAACAGACCGATCAACAGGCTGCTGAACACCGTCGACAAGCGACTGAACGAATAGCAGAACCCCACCGCCCGGGCGCGGATGTTGGTGGGGAACAGTTCGCTCTGATAGGAGTGATAACTGAAGCTCAGCCAGGCGTTGCAGAAGGTGATCATCACACCGCAGACGATCAGGCCAAAAGCGCTGGTCTGAAACGCGAACAAGGTGCCGAAGGTCATGGCGCCCAAGGCTGAGCCCACGATCTGCCATTTGTTCTCGAAACGGTTGGCGAATTTGACGAACAGCAGAGGCCCGAGCGGGTAGGCGAGGGTGATGATGAACGCGTACATCAGGCTGTGAGTGACGCTGACACCCTGACCGGAAAGCAACGCCGGCAACCAGTTGCCGAAGCCGAAGAAGCCGATGGCCTGGAAGATGTGGAAGACGATCAGCATCAGTGCCCGGCGCCGGTACGGTGGCTGCCAGATGTCGGCGAAACGGCCCTTGCCTTCGACATCGACTGCCACGGCTTCCGGTGCGTCCAGTGGCTGGCGGTAATCCTTTTCGCAGCGCGCCTCGATGCCGTCGAGGATCCGGTTCGCCTCATCGAAGCGGCCATGCTGGGCCAGCCAGCGCGGCGACTCCGGCAGGCGTTTGCGCAGCCACCAGATGAATAGCGCAAACACCGCACTGGCCAGCACCACCCAGCGCCAGCCGGACACCCCGAACGGCGCCTGCGGCACCAGCCACCAGGACATCAACGCCACCGCCGGCACCGACAGGAATTGCACGAAAAACGCGAAGGCGAAAGCCGAACTGCGCATGCGCTTGGGCACCAGTTCCGAGAGGTAGGCATCGATGGTCACCAGTTCGATACCGAGGCCGATGCCCACCAGAAAACGCATGCAGATGATCCCCAGCGCCGAACTCTGAATCCCCATCAGCACCGTGGCCACGGTGTACCAGACCAGCGCGAAGGTGAAGATCGCCCGCCGCCCGAAGCGATCCGCCAACGGGCTGAGCAGGCTGGCGCCGAGAAACAGGCCGAGGAAGGTCGCCGAGGCGAACGCAGCCTGATCGGAGAAACCGAACACGCCCTGATTACCGGTGGCGAAGATGCCGTCGCGGATCAGGCCGGGGCTGATGTAGGCGGTCTGGAACAGGTCGTAGAGTTCGAAGAAACCACCGATCGACAGCAGCGCCACCAGCCGCCAGATCGTGGCGACTGCCGGCAGGCGGTCGATGCGGGCGGAAACCTGTGCGGCGCGTATCGGGTCAATGCCGTCGCGTTGCGCGGCGGGGGCGTGTGCAGTCATGGGCCGATCCATTTTTTTATGATGGAAAAGCTTAGCCTGCTATCGGAAATCAAGGATTGTTTATATCGGCGGTTGGCACGGGAAAACCGCCGATTTCTTGCAATATCCGTTTACCTATTAGCGATTCATGCTGCGGGCACCGGATCCGGCAGCGCCGAGGCCGGCAAACCGAACACCCGGTCGAACAGCCAGTTGAAGGCGAAGGTGTAGCAAGGGATGAACACGATCAGCGCCAGATCCAGCAGAAAGGCCTGCACCAGACTGATGTTCATCCACCAGGCGATCAACGGAATCAGGAACACGATCAGTGTCAGTTGGAACCCCACGGCGTGGGCGATGCGCCGTTTGACCGTGCGGGTGCGCGATTTCTGGCGGCTTTCCCAGTGCTCGAACAGCGAGGTGTAGATGAAGTTCCAGGTCACGGCGATGGTGGTGATGATCACCGCCAGCGGGCCGGTGCTGCCGGGCGAAGTGCCGGACAACAGGGCCAGGCCGAGGGCAGAGAAGGTCATGCCGATCACTTCGTAGAGCGACACGTAGACCAGTTTGCGTTTGACACCTTGCATGGAGAATTGCCTCTTTCTTGCGACTTGTGGCCAGTGGGGCTGGCGAAGGCGACGAAAGATAGCTTCAATGTGGGTGACAGAAAAAGTCAGTAGCTTTCAGTTTTGGTGATAGGTGGTATTTTGAATTTCAACAGCGACAGCATCGAACTGTTTCTTGCGGTGATTGATCGTGGCTCGTTCTCCGCAGCCGCCCGCGCTTTGGGCCGGGTGCCTTCGGCGGTCAGCATGGGCATCGGTAACCTTGAGGCGGAGCTTGGCTATGCCTTGTTCGACCGCAGCCATCGTGAACCGCAACCGACGGCGATGGCGCTGTCGCTGGTGCCCCACGCGCGGCTGATTGCCGAACAGCTCAAGCAACTGCAGGTGCACGCGGTGGAGTTGTCGCTGGGACTGGAGAGCAAGCTGTCGATTGGCGTGGTGGCGGACATCGACAGGCGCCGCTTGCTCGCAGCGATCAAGGTGATTGCCGAGCGTCATCCGCTGCTCGACATCGAAGTGCTGACCGCGCCGCAGGACGACGTGCTGGCGATGCTGCACAGTGGCCGCATCAGCGTGTGCCTGGCGTTCGCCGGGTTGAGCATGAACGTGCTGGAGCGTTTTCAGTTTGTCGGCAGCGAACGGATGATCGCCACGCTCGCGGCGGACAGTCCGTTGTTACAGGGGCAGGATCTGTTTCTCGAAGACCTCGTACACGTGCGGCAGATCTTCGTCGCCAGTCGCGACTTGCCGATCAGCGAAACCCGGCCGCTGGTGGCCGAATCGCATTGGCGCACCGACACGCTGGAGGCTGCGCTGGAGATGGTCGAGGCGGGGTTGGGCTGGGGCAATTTCCCACTATCGGTGGTGCAGCCGTTGCTCGAAACGGGGAGACTCAAGCGTTTGAGTTTCCGTAATATCGAGAACGGCCTGGTATTACCTGTGCATGCTGTCTGGCTCAAGAGCCAGCCACTGCAAAAGGGCGCGGCAGCATTTGTACAACTGCTGAGTCAACACCAATAGCGCGGATCAAGGCTTTTTCAGCAGGTAATTATCCTGCAGCGTATTGAGCACTTGATTGAAGCTGACCGCATTGCGTCCCAGCTTGACCATGCGCTCTTCGGGCAAGTAGCTGAACTTTACGTAGAGCAATTTGCCGGACGTTTTCTGTACCTCGCTGAGTTTGTCGATGCCAGCCTGAAGACCGACAAGTGTGCCGGGAATGCTGGCGATGTCGCGCCATGCACCACCACCGGGAATGAAGTTGGTCAGTTGCGTGACGATATCTGTCACAGCATCGCCCAAGGGGAACAAGCCGGAGAAACGGCTTTGCGGCGTAAAAGGTGCAATGCCCATATAAATATCGGGAAGTTGACTGATGCGATTCTCGATCTGACGGTCTTTGTGTTTGATCAGGAACTCGATGAGTTGTGTCGAAGTGCCGATCAATACCAATGACTGTACGCCGGCGCCGGTGTCGGTAAACAGATAGTTATTGTTGCTGCCGGCAATGGCTTTCTTCAGTTCGCCGCGATCGAGAATCACGCTGTAGTTGCTACCGTCTTTGACGATGGGGGCTGGTGCGCGCCACAGGCCTGCGGGTTCGGCCAGCGCGTTTGTGGAGAGTCCGGCGAGCAGCAGGCTGCTGCCAATCAATGCGATCAGGTGTTTTATTGTGGTGTACATATTTCTTCCTTGAATGAGTTCAAACGCGACTTCGAAGTCTGGAAGTGCGTGCAAGGAATCTATAGAGCAAGCTGCATTAACGAAAGTCGCAATTGATTGCAGTGTGTAAGTTGAATAAAGGCAAGCTGTGGAAGTTTCAAAAAAGAGGCGGCCTTTTAGTAGCTTTATATAAAAGGCCGCAGTATTGCAGGGGAGCAGGTCAGGTGCTCTCGCGAATCTTCAGTTCGAAGCCCATATCTTCCACCGGTCGCGCCACGCTGTTGCCGGCCATCAATGTCAGCATCTGCTCCGCCGCTCGCCGGCCGATGGCTTCGCGCGGGGTGTTGATGCTGCTCAGGCGCGGCACCATGTGCTCCGACATCGGCAGGTCGTTGAAGCCGAGGATCGCCACTTGCTCGGGGATCCTGATCCCGTTGCGCAGCGCTTCGAGCAGGGCGCCCTGCGCCAGGTCGTCGTTGCCGAAGAAGATCGCATCGACGTCCGGATGCGCCGCCAGCAATTGCAGGAACAACTCGCCGCCCAGGCCCACGGATGATGATCGCGGGGTCAGCACTTCCAGGTCCGGGTCGTAGCGACCGGCTTTCTGCAACGCCTTGCGAAAGCCTTCACCGCGCAGCAGGGTGCGCTGATCGAGTTGCGCGCCGATGTACGCCAGACGCTTGCGGCCACGGGACAGCAAATGCTCGGCCGCGGTCTCCCCGGCGCTGAGCTGGGAGAAACCGACGCAGTTCACCCCGGCGGCGCTGTCCAGTTCCATCATGTACACGCAGGGAATGTTGCTGGCCTCGATCATCCGTCGCGAACTTTCAGTGCGGTCGAACCCGGTCAACAGCAAGCCGCGTGGCTGATAGGCCATGTAGTTGCGCAGCAGGTTTTCTTCTTCATCGCGGGAATAGTGGAAGTTGCCGATCAGCACTTCGAAGCCCTTGGGCGTGAGCACCCTATGAATGGCTTCCAGGGTATCGATGAACAACAGGTTGGACAGCGAAGGCACCAGGACCACCACCGAATGGCTCTGGGCCGAGGCCAGGGCGCGAGCGGCGGGGTTGACCACGTAGTTGAGTTCAAGCGCGGCTTTTTGCACTTTTTCCACCAGTTCGGTGGCGACGGTGCTGACCCCGCGCAGGGCGCGAGAAGCCGTAATCGGACTGACGCCAGCCAGCCGGGCGACTTCATTGAGGGTGGGACGGCCGGTGGTGCGGGTGTTTTTATCGTTTTTAGGGGTGGTCATCGGGCGGCTTGCCAAACAAAAATCAAGGCACTAAGGTAGCGCTGTCCTTATGCAGCTGCAAATGCGTAAGCGAGGTCCTGCCTGATCCTCGCTTTTTGGCGTTGGGATAAAACCTGCTGCAACCCAAAAAAACGACAAGAAGGCGTCGGCAACTTCTGCCTGTGCACTAGAGTCATAGCTAGCAAAGGTAGCGCTGTCTGCGCGCTGAGGTGTTACATGAATCATCCCATCACCGCCCTGGTCATCATGGGCGTTGCCGGTTGCGGCAAGACGTGCGTCAGCGAGGCCCTGTGCCAATTGAGCGGCGCCACTGCCATTGAAGGCGATACTTTCCATCCGGCCGCGAACATCGAAAAGATGAGCGCGGGGATCCCCCTGAACGACGAAGACCGTGCCGGCTGGCTCGACAGCCTGTGCGTTGAATTGCGTCGTGTCGATGCACTGGGCGAGCGCCCGGTGTTGACCTGCTCGGCCCTCAAACACAGTTACCGCGAAGTGCTGCGCAGCGCCTTGCCGGGTCTGGGCTTCGTGTTTCTTGAGCTGACGCCTGAAGTCGCCGCTGACCGCGTTTCCCATCGTCCGGGTCATTTCATGCCGGCGACATTGATCGAAAGCCAGTTCGCTACGCTCGAATCGCCGGTAGGCGAGCCGTTGACCCTGGCCCTGAACGCTTCGATCCACAGCGTTGAAGAACTGGCGTCGCAAGCCCACGTCTGGTGGCAGGCCCATGGTCTGAAACAGGCGGTATGAGTGTGATTGTGAAGATAGCGCTGTCCTTTCGACTTCTGATTAACCCGCTTTAATAACAACAACAAACCAGGAGACACCCCCAATGTTTGGCATGTCCCATGACGCCTACCTGCTGCTTGATGCAGTGGTCACGGTGATCGGGCTTATCGTCCTGATCACCAAGTTCAAGCTCCATCCCTTCATTGCCCTGACCATCGCCGCCGCGTTCCTTGGCCTGACCTCCGGTATGCCGATCGGCACCATCATCAAGGCGTTCCAGGACGGCTTCGGTGGCGTGCTCGGTTTCGTCGGCATCATCCTTGCGCTGGGCACGATGCTCGGCAAAATGATGGCCGAATCCGGCGGTGCCGATCAGATTGCCCAGACCCTGATCCGTGCCTTCGGCAAGGACAAGGTGCAGTGGGCGATGATGTTCGCCGCGTTCCTGGTGGGCATTCCGCTGTTCTTCGAAATCGGCTTCGTGCTGCTGATTCCGCTGGTGTTCATCGTGGCTCGCCGTACCGGCGTGTCGATCATCAAGATCGGTATCCCGCTGCTCGCCGGCCTGTCCGCCGTGCACGGTCTGGTACCGCCGCACCCGGGGCCGCTGCTGGCCATCGGCGTGTTCGGTGCCGACATCGGCAAGACCATTCTCTACGGTCTGATCGTCGCGCTGCCGACCGCCATCATTGCCGGTCCGATCTTCGGTACGTTCATCGCCAAGCACATTCCGGGCACACCGAATCAGGAACTGGTCGATCAACTGGCCCGTGAAACCGATTCGGCCAAGCTGCCAAGCTTCGGCATCACTCTGGTCACCGTGCTGCTGCCGGTGTTCCTGATGCTGCTGAAAACCTTCGCTGACGTGGCACTGCCGGACGGTCATTTCTTCCGCACCTGGATGGACATGATCGGTCACCCGATCTCGGCACTGCTGCTGGCCTTGCTGCTGTCGCTGTACACCTTCGGCGCCAAGCAGGGCATCGGTTCTCAGCAGATGCTCAAATGGCTGGATGCGAGCCTGGCGCCAACCGCCGCGATCATCCTGATCATCGGTGCCGGCGGCGGCTTCAAGCAGATGCTGGTGACCAGCGGTGTGGGTGACGTGATCGGCCACATGGCGGTCAGCGCGCAGATCTCGCCGATCCTGCTGGCGTGGCTGGTGGCAGCGGTGATCCGCATTGCGACCGGTTCGGCCACAGTGGCGACCATCACCGGCGCGGGTATTGTGGTGCCGGTGGTCGGGATGATTCCGGGTGTGAACCGTGAGCTGCTGGTGCTGGCCACCGGTGCCGGCTCGCTGATCCTGTCCCACGTCAACGACGCCGGTTTCTGGCTGGTGAAGCAGTACTTCAACATGACCGTGGCCGAAACCTTCAAGACCTGGACAGCGATGGAAACCATCCTGTCGGTGGTTGGCCTGGGCTTCATTCTGTTGCTGTCGCTGTTCGTTTAACCTCGAACGCAAGACACAAAAAAACCGCAGCGATGCGGTTTTTTTGTGGGGGCAATTCGCGAGTTACTTGGTCACCAGGCCATCCGCCCGGAACATCCCGCGAATCCCGCGTACCGCCTGGCGAATCCGGTCCTGGTTCTCGATCAGCGCGAAGCGCACGTGGTCGTCGCCGTACTCACCAAAACCGACACCCGGCGAGACGCAGACCTTGGCCTCGGCCAGCAGCTTCTTGGCGAATTCCAGGGAGCCGAGGTGTGCATAGGCTTCGGGAATCTTCGCCCAGACGTACATCGAGGCTTTCGGATTCTCGACCATCCAGCCCAGCTCATGCAGGCCTTTGACCAGCACGTTGCGGCGCTGGCGATATTGCTCGGCGATGTCGCGAACGCATTGCTGATCGCCTTCCAGCGCAGCAATCGCGGCAACCTGCAGCGGGGTGAAAGTGCCGTAGTCGTGATAGCTCTTGATCCGCGCCAGGGCGTTGACCAGTTCCGGGTTGCCGACCATGAAACCGATGCGCCAGCCTGCCATGTTGTAGCTCTTGGACAGGGTGAAGAACTCCACCGCGATGTCCTTGGCGCCCGGCACTTGCATGATCGACGGGGCTTTCCAGCCGTCGTAGACGATGTCGGCGTAGGCCAGGTCGTGTACCACCAGCACGTCGTACTGTTTGGCGAGGGCGATCACCCGTTCGAAGAAGTCCAGCTCCACGCACTGCGCGGTGGGGTTGGACGGGAAGCCAAGGATCATCATTTTCGGTTTCGGGATCGAACCGCGAATCGCACGCTCCAGCTCGGCGAAGAAGTCCACGCCTGGCACCAGCGGCACCGACCGCACCTGGGCGCCGGCAATCACGGCACCGTAGATGTGAATCGGGTAGCTCGGGTTCGGCACCAATACCGTGTCGCCCTGATCCAGGGTCGCGAGCATCAGGTGCGCCAGGCCTTCCTTGGAACCGATGGTGACGATGGCTTCGCTTTCCGGGTCGATATCGACCTCGTAGCGTTCCTTGTACCAGTTGGAAATCGCCCGACGCAGGCGCGGAATGCCCTTGGACGTGGAGTAACCGTGGGTGTCTTCGCGTTGTGCAACCTGCACCAGTTTTTCAACGATGTGCGGCGGCGTGGCGCCGTCGGGGTTGCCCATGCTCAAGTCGATGATGTCTTCGCCACGACGTCGGGCGGCCATCTTCAGCTCGGCGGTGATGTTGAAAACGTAAGGGGGGAGTCGATCTATGCGCGCAAAGCGGCGCGGCGAACCTTGTTCAGCCATTGTTGCCTCGGATAACGTAAGCGCCCGGAACCGTCCGAGCGACGCTGGTCACTGCGGTGACCTGTGGCGGAAGATAAGGGCAGCGATGGCAGACTGTCCAGCGTGCACGACAACAATTTTTTCCCAAGGAAAGCGGTTAATGGAATTCACCAGCGGCTTCTTGCTGAGCCTTTCGCTGTGCCTGGACATCGGCGTGGCCAACATCGCGATGATCACTCTGGCCATGCAGCGCGGCTATTTTCAGGGCTTCGCCCTGGGCCTTGGCACCTGCGTCGGCGACCTGATCTACGCCGTTCTGGCCCTGGCCGGGATGACCGTTTTGCTGCAATACGAAACCGTGCGCTGGGTGTTGTGGATCGGCGGTTCGGCGCTGTTGATCTACTTCGCGGCGAAGATGATCTATTCGGCGATCCACCACGAGGCGCAGTTGGCGGCGACGGCCGAAGTTGGCCAGAACTCCCATCGCAAGGAATTCTTTCGTGGGATTTTTCTCGCCATGTCGTCGCCGAGCGCGATTCTGTGGTTCGCGGCAGTGGGCGGCACGTTGATCGCCCGTTCCGGTGGCGGTGGCCCGCTCAGTTCGGCGCTGTTCCTCGGTGGTTTCCTGTGCGCCGGGTTGCTGTGGTCGGCGGGTCTGTGCTTCGCCGCGAGCCATGGCGGCAAGTTGCTGGGCGACAAACTGTTGCGCTATTCCTACATGGCATCTGCAGCGATCTTCTGCTATTTCGCAGTCTACGTGATCGTATCCGGTTATAACGAGTTCGTCGGCTCCGACGCCGCCGAAGCCCTGCACACGCTGTAAATGTGCGAAACGGGTTTGGCTTCTATACTCCCAGCCGAACCCACTTTTTTCGTTCAAGGAGTCGAGTCATGGATGAGCAAAAACGCGTCGAAGTGGCTGAACCTCGCTTCGAACATGGACACTTCCTGCTGATTGCAGGTTTTCGCGATCGCTTCACTAAAGAAACCGTTCAGGACATCCCCGCGCTGTGGGAAAAACTGATCCCGCACATCGGAAATATTCCGGGGCAGAAGGGCGAAGTGACCTACGGCGTTTGCAGCAATTTTGACGGCAACGGTGGTTTTGATTACATGGCCGGGGTCGAGATCAGGAAGCTGGACGACTTCCCGCAGGAAAAGTATCCGTGGATCGAAATCCTCCCGCGTCAGTACGCGGTATTCGAACACAAGGGTTCGCTGGACTTGTTGCCACAGACCATTGATTACATCTACAAGACCTGGCTGCCGGCATCCGAATACAAGGGCCTCAACGCCCCGGAGCTGGAACGCTACAGCGCCGATTTCAATCCGAAGCTCAATACCGGCAAGCTGGAAATCTGCGTCCCGGTCGAAAAGAAAACCTGATGAATAACCGGCAGCGCGAATCCGATTCGCGCTGCCGATGGGTTGCTACTTGCCCTTGGTCCGTCGTGCCCGCAACAGGTCGATGCCCAGGGTGATGAAGCCGAAAGCGCTGATACCCAACACCATCAACAAGCCGATTTCCATGCTGCTCATAAACTGTTCCCCTTCGGGTGACCAGAGACGGGCATCAGAAATAGACCGTCCAGAATCCGAAGAAAAGCGCTTATACGCAGGCTTTACGCCCCCTGTGCGGATCGATATGAACACCTTATTCCTTTATCCTTGGCGCCTCTGTTTTCACTGATTTCGAGCCGCCATGAACACCGTCATCCGCCATGTCACCGCCGCCGACCTGGATCGCTGCTACGCCATCGAGACCCTCGCCTATGAAGGCGACGAAGCCGCGACCCGCGAGAAGATCGCCACGCGCATCGCCACCTGGCCGGACGGTTTTATCGTCGCCGAAGTGGACGGGCAGGTGGCAGGGTTCATCAACTCCGGCGCGGCGTTCGAGGTGCAGATGTCGGACGAGGCGTTCAAGGAACTGATCGGCCACGATCCGGCGGGGCCGAACGTGGTGATCATGTCGGTGGTGGTGCACCCGGATTACCAAGGCCAGGGTCTGGCCAAGCGCCTGCTGGGCGAGTTCATCGAGCGCATGCGCGCCCAGGGCAAGGCGACGATTTACCTGATGTGCAAGGAACGGCACATTCCGCTGTACGCCGGATTCGGCTTTGCCTACATCAAGCCGTCCGAATCCGACCACGGCGGAATGGCGTGGCACGAGATGATCCTGACCCTCTGAAGAACACTGCAAATCCCCTGTGGGAGCGGGCTTGCTCGCGAAGGCGTCGTGTCAGTCGATATTTAGTTTGACTGA
>NZ_JBSVWF010000100.1:0-11282 GCF_054071635.1 Pseudomonas sp. SDO52101_S400
TTCGACTGCGCCGGAAGTGGGGCGAATTATAGGCCTCCAGAATCTGCCGTCAACCACTATTTTCATAAATCTGTCATATCGGTCAAAAAAGCCCCGAAACGCGAAGGCCGACCTTAAAGGTCGGCCTTCCTTGCGCTGCCCTTCTACTTACAAGCTAGGAAACGCGAATTGCGAAGCTTCATGGCTCGCCCGCTGTGGCCAGCGCTGGGTGATCGCCTTGCGACGGGTATAGAAGCGCACACCATCCGGACCATAGGCATGCAGATCGCCAAACAGCGAACGCTTCCAGCCACCGAAGCTGTGGTAAGCCACCGGCACCGGCAATGGAACGTTGACGCCGACCATGCCGACTTCAATCTCGTCGCAGAACAGACGGGCTGCCTCACCATCACGGGTGAAGATGCAGGTGCCATTGCCGTATTCGTGATCGTTGATCAGTTGCATCGCTTCTTCCAGGCTGTTCACCCGAACGACGCACAGCACCGGCCCGAAGATCTCCTCTTTATAGATGCGCATCTCAGGAGTGACGTTGTCGAACAGGCAGCCACCCAGGAAGAAGCCTTCTTCGTGACCGGCAACACTCAGACCGCGACCATCGACCACCAGAGTCGCGCCCGCCGCCACGCCGTCTTCGACATAACCGCTGACTTTGTCGCGCGCCTGACCGGTGACCAGCGGCCCCATGTCCAGGCCACAAGAAGTGCCAGCACCGATTTTCAGCGCCTTGATCTGTGGAACCAGTTTTGCCACCAGCGCGTCCGCTACCTGATCGCCCACACACACGGCCACCGAAATCGCCATGCAGCGCTCGCCGCAGGAACCGTAAGCCGCGCCCATCAGTGCGCTGACGGCATTGTCCAGATCCGCATCCGGCATCAACACCGCGTGGTTCTTCGCGCCGCCCAGTGCCTGCACGCGTTTGCCGCGCTTGGTGCCTTCGGCATAGATGTACTCAGCAATCGGCGTCGAGCCAACGAAGCTCAGCGCTTTGACTTCCGGCGCTTCGATCAGCGCGTCCACCGCAGTCTTGTCGCCGTGCACTACGCTCAGCACGCCTTTCGGCAGGCCGGCTTCCAGCAGCAGTTGAGCGATCAGCAGGGTCGAACTTGGATCACGTTCGGACGGCTTGAGGATGAAGCAGTTACCGCAGACGATCGCCAACGGGTACATCCACAGCGGCACCATGGCCGGAAAGTTGAACGGTGTGATGCCGGCCACTACGCCCAGTGGCTGAAAGTCCGACCAGGCATCGATGTTCGGGCCGACGTTGCGGCTGTACTCGCCCTTGAGAATTTCTGGAGCGGCGCAGGCGAACTCGACGTTCTCGATGCCACGCTTCAATTCACCGGCAGCATCTTCCAACGTCTTGCCATGTTCTTCACTGATCAATTGCGCGATGCGTGCTTCGTTCTGCTCCAGCAGTTGCTTGAAGCGGAACATGACCTGGGCGCGTTTGGCCGGTGGCGTGTTGCGCCAGGCCGGGAACGCAGCCTTGGCAGCATCGATGGCGTGCTGGATGGTTTCGCGGCTGGCCAGCGGCAGCTTGTGGATCGCCTGACCGGTGGACGGGTTGAACACATCAACTGCGCGACCGTTCTCGGTCACCAGTTCGCCATTGATCAAATGCGGGATAACGCTCATGAAAACTCCTGAATTCTTGTCCACGGGCACCGCCATGGAGTGCCCGCTTTTGTGGGTATATATAGAAGGAAAAATCAGTCGAGCTTGTTCAGCACCTCGCCGACCGCGTCGAACAGACGATCAAGGTCTTGCGGCTTGCTGTTGAAGGTTGGGCCGAACTGCAGGGTGTCGCCGCCGAAGCGCACGTAGAACCCGGCTTTCCACAGCGCCATGCCGGCTTCGAATGGACGCACGATGGCGTCGCCGTCGCGGCCTGCAATCTGGATCGCACCGGCCAGGCCGTAGTTGCGGATGTCGATGACGTTCTTCGCACCTTTCAGGCCATGCAGAGCATTTTCGAAATGCGGCGCAACGTCGGCCACGCTCTGCACCAGGTTTTCCTTTTGCAGCAGGTCGAGTGCCGCGAGACCTGCGGCGCAAGCCACCGGATGCGCCGAATAGGTGTAGCCGTGCGGGAATTCGACGGCGTACTCCGGGGTCGGCTGGTTCATGAAGGTCTGGTAGATCTCGGAGCTGGCAATCACCGCGCCCATCGGGATCGCGCCGTTGGTGACTTGCTTGGCGATGCACATCAGGTCCGGGGTCACGCCGAAAGTGGTGGCGCCGAACATGGTGCCGGTACGGCCGAAACCGGTGATCACTTCGTCGAACACCAGCAGGATGTTGTGCTGATCGCAGATCTCACGCAGGCGCTTGAGGTAACCCTGTGGCGGAACCAGCACGCCAGCGGAGCCGGCCATAGGCTCAACGAACACCGCTGCGATGTTCGACGCATCATGCAGCTCGATGAGTTTCAGCAACTCATCGGCCAGGGCAATACCGCCCTGCTCCGGCATGCCACGGGAGAATGCATTGCTCGCCAGCAGGGTGTGCGGCAGGTGATCGACATCCATCATCGCCTGACCGAACAGCTTGCGGTTGCCGTTGACGCCGCCGAGGCTGGTGCCGGCGATGTTCACACCGTGGTAGCCACGTGCACGGCCGATCATTTTGGTCTTGGTCGACTGGCCTTTCAGGCGCCAGTAAGCGCGGACCATTTTCACCGCGGTATCGGCGCACTCGGAACCGGAGTCGGTGAAGAACACGTGGTTCAGGTTACCCGGGGTCAGATCGGTGATTTTCTCCGCCAGCTGGAACGACAGCGGATGGCCGTACTGGAAGCCCGGCGAGTAATCGAGGGTGCCCAACTGCTTGGCCACCGCTTCCTGGATTTCCTTGCGGGTATGCCCGGCGCCGCAGGTCCACAGACCGGACAGCGAGTCGTACACCTTGCGGCCCTTGTCGTCGATCAGCCAGCTGCCTTCGGCGCCAACGATCAGGCGCGGGTCGCGCTGGAAGTTGCGGTTGGCGGTGTACGGCATCCAGTGCGCGTCCAGCTTCAGTTGGCTGGCCAGTGGCGACGGCGCGTTTTCAGGCATGTTCATCGGGCAAAACCTCGCAGGGCAATAAGCTTCAGGGAGATAGAAAGCGTTCTTGCAGCTAAATTGCCACGGGGATAAAGTCGGTGAAATCCAACTTTTCTAACCTTCAGTTAGAGCCCTGCTAAACAATGAGAACAACAATATGAGCAGCCGCCGTCCCGATCCACTGGCCCAGGTCAGTGACTTTGATATTCGCCTGCTGCGGATTTTTCGCAGCGTGGTGGAGTGCGGCGGCTTCTCCGCAGCGGAAACCGTGCTCGGCATCGGCCGCTCGGCGATCAGCCAGCAGATGAGCGATCTGGAACAACGCCTCGGCCTGCGCCTGTGCCAACGCGGGCGTGCCGGTTTCTCCCTGACCGAAGAGGGCCGCGAGGTCTATCAGTCGGCGCTGCAGTTGTTGAGTGCACTGGAAAGTTTTCGCACCGAGGTCAACGGCCTGCACCAGCACTTGCGTGGCGAGTTGATCATCGGTCTTACCGACAACCTCGTCACCCTCCCCCACATGCGCATAACCCACGCACTGGCACAGTTGAAGGAGCGCGGGCCGGACGTACAGATCCAGATCCGCATGATCGCCCCCAATGAAGTCGAACAAGGTGTGCTCGACGGGCGCCTGCATGTCGGCGTGGTGCCACAGGCCAGTGCACTGTCGGGACTGGAATATCAACCGCTGTACAGCGAGCGCTCGCTGCTTTATTGCGCGGTCGGCCATCCGCTGTTTTACGTCGATGACAAACAACTGGACGACGAACGCCTGAACAGCCAGGACGCCATCGCCCCGACCTTCCGTTTGCCGGCAGAGATCCAGGCCCACTATCAGGCGCTCAATTGCACGGCCAGCGCTTCCGACCGGGAGGGTATGGCGTTCCTGATTCTGACCGGGCGTTACATCGGCTATCTGCCGGATCACTACGCCAGTCTCTGGGTACAACAAGGTCGCTTGCGCGCGCTCAAGGCCAGTACCCGTTTCTACGATTTGAGCCTGGCCTCGGTCACCCGCAAAGGCCGGCGACCGCATCTGGTACTCGAGAGCTTTCTCGAAAGCCTGGCCGCCACGCGCTGATGACTGGGGTTTTATGCACCCGGGGCTTGTCGCAGGCCGATGGTTGCGCTATCAACGCAACTGGTTGCACCCCTCAGACAAACCCGGAAGTGCCTATGACCTTTGAAGTCCCCGCTCACGGCGGCAAACCTGCCAGCCGCATTCGTCAGAAGAACGAAGAGACCATCATCAAAGCCGCCGAAGACGAGTTCGCCCGTCACGGGTTCAAAGGCACCAGCATGAACACCATCGCCACCAAGGCCGGGTTGCCCAAGGCGAATCTGCATTACTACTTCACCAACAAGCTCGGGTTGTACGTGGCGGTGCTGAGCAACATCCTCGAACTGTGGGACAGCACCTTCAACACCCTGACGGCCGAAGACGATCCGGCCGAAGCGCTGACCCGCTACATCCGCGCAAAAATGGAGTTTTCCCGTCGTCAGCCACAAGCGTCGCGGATTTTTGCGATGGAGGTGATCAGCGGCGGCGAATGCCTGACCGAGTATTTCAATCAGGACTACCGCGCCTGGTTTCAGGGTCGGGCCGCCGTATTCCAGGCTTGGATCGATGCCGGCAAGATGGACCCGGTGGATCCGGTGCACCTGATTTTCCTGTTGTGGGGCAGCACTCAGCATTACGCTGACTTCGCCACGCAGATCTGTCGCGTCAGCGGTCGCAGCAAACTGACCAAACAGGACATGGAAGACGCCGGCAACAACCTGATCCGCATCATTCTCAAAGGCTGCGGCCTCACTCCTTCTCTATAAGACGTTTATGCCTTTCACCCTCAGCGACTTTTGCGAGTTCCGCGAAGAGATTCGCAAAAGCCGTTTCATCACCTTCGCCTCGCCGATTGGCAGCCCTGCCGACGCGCAAACCTTCATCGAGCAGCACAGTGACTTGAACGCGTCGCACAATTGCTGGGCGTGGAAACTCGGTGATCAGTACCGCAGCAATGACGACGGCGAACCGGGCGGTACGGCCGGACGGCCGATTCTCGCAGCCATCGAGGCGCAGGATTGCGATCAGGTCGCGGTGCTGGTGATCCGCTGGTACGGCGGCATTCAACTGGGCACTGGCGGATTGGCCCGGGCCTATGGCGGCGGCGCCAACAAATGCCTGCAAGCGGCGGCGAAAGTCGAACTGATCAGCCGTGTGCCACTGAGTTGTGCCTGCGGGTTTGCCGAACTGGCCCTGGTGAAGTTGCGGGTGGCAGATCTCGGCGGTCTGGTGGTGGAGGAAAACTTCACCGCCAACGGTGTCGAATTGCAGTTGGCAGTAGGCGAAGCGCAGATCCCGATGCTGCAAAACCAACTGGCCGATCTCAGCCGTGGACGCATTCTGCTGCAGCGCTGAATACCTGCAATATTTCAGGGCACGACACGAGTCGCTAATTCCACCGAGTTGCCCACATCAGCTGTGCACCCGACTGTGGATAACCTGAGCACACACCGCTGTAACCCTTCTGTCACGTGGCTTTGCGCGATTTGCTCACTTTTCGCCCAAACCACATGAAAAAAGTTTAATTCCAAGTAAAAACAATCAGTTAGATCTGTTTATCGCCATTGGGAGATAGCACCGGTACGCTTATGCCAAGGTTTTCCGATTGCGCACAAATACTGTGGAGCAACCTGTGGATAACCCGTTCATGACTCCCTTAGCCGCAAGTGCTGCTTGGCTCCGACGGGATTGCTCGTTTTTTAACCAGAATTTCACGAGCAAAACTGGAGCCTGATCAACGGCTTTGCGCTCAATTGGTGCTGCCCATCCGCGCACTTTTGCCTTCGATGCTCTACGTAACGGGTTGCCGGGCAAGGGCTGGACGGGTTCCTGACTCAATGGCCAGGAAATTGCTTTATCCACAGGCACAACTCCAAGCAAGCCGAGCCTGTCATGCACAACTCCACGCCCACGCCGCGCCTGCAACTGCGCCGCATCAGCAAACGTTATCCCGGTTGTCTGGCCAACGATGCCATCGATCTGAGCATCGCCCCCGGCGAAATTCACGCCCTGCTCGGTGAAAACGGCGCGGGTAAAAGCACCCTGATGAAGATCATCTACGGCGTCATCCAGGCCGACTCGGGCGAAATGCTCTGGCAAGGACAACCGGTAAACATGCGCAACCCGGCCCAGGCCCGGCAGTTGGGCATCGGCATGGTGTTCCAGCATTTCTCGCTGTTCGAAACCCTGACCGTGGCGCAAAACATTGCATTGGCGATGGGCCCGGCAGCCGGAACGCCGAAACAGCTTGAACCGAAAATCCGCGAAGTGTCCCGCCGTTATGGCATGGCACTGGAACCGGAGCGACTTGTCCACAGCCTGTCGATCGGCGAGCGCCAGCGGGTGGAGATCGTTCGTTGCCTGATGCAGGACATTCGCCTGCTGATTCTCGACGAACCGACTTCGGTGCTCACGCCGCAGGAAGCGGACGAACTGTTCATCACACTGCGTCGGCTCGCGACCGAGGGCTGCAGCATTCTGTTCATCAGCCACAAACTCGGCGAAGTTCGCGCTTTGTGCCACAGCGCCACGGTATTGCGCGGTGGTCGGGTCGCAGGGCATTGCGTACCGGCGCAATGCTCCGACCAACAACTGGCGCAATTGATGGTCGGAGAGTCGGCGGGGCTTATCGGCGAGTATCCGAAAGTCAGCGGCGGCGCGACATTTCTGCAGGTCAGTGGATTGAACTGGCACAACCCCGATCCGTTCGGCTGTTCGTTGGTCGACATCGACTTGCAAGTGCGCAGCGGCGAAATCGTCGGCATCGCCGGCGTTGCGGGCAACGGTCAGGATGAATTGCTGGCACTGCTTGGCGGCGAGCAAACCCTGCCCCGCCACGCAGCGCAAACCATCTGTTTCCAAGAGCGCGCCGTCGCCGATCTACGTCCGGAGGCGCGACGCAAACTCGGCCTGGCTTTCGTCCCCGCCGAACGCCTCGGGCACGGCGCGGTCCCGGAGTTGAGCCTGGCGGATAACGCCCTGCTCACCGCATTCCAACAAGGCCTGATCAGCCACGGTTTGATCGAGCGCGGCAAGGTCGAAGCCCTCGCCCAAACGATCATCCAGCGCTTCGGCGTGAAAACCCCGGACACCCAAACCAGCGCCCGCAGCCTGTCCGGCGGCAACCTGCAGAAATTCATCCTCGGGCGGGAAATTCTCCAGCAGCCAAAACTGCTGATCGCCGCGCACCCGACCTGGGGCGTGGACGTCGGCGCCGCGGCGGTGATTCATCGCGCTCTGATTGCCCTGCGCGATGCCGGCGCGGCGATCCTGGTGATTTCCGAAGACCTCGACGAACTGTTCCAGATCAGCGATCGCCTCGGCGCACTCTGCGGCGGGCGGATGTCGGCGCTGCAAGACACGGCGCAAACCCGAATCAGCGATGTCGGTGGCTGGATGGCCGGCCAGTTCCACAGTTCTCAACCCCAACCCGCCGCGGTTTAACGGAGTTTCCCATGCTGCTTTCCCTCGAACCCCGTGGCCGCCAATCGCGCCTGATGCTGTGGTGCTCGCCGCTGTTGGCGGCGGTGCTGACTCTGGGCTGCGGCTCATTGCTGTTTATCGCTCTCGGCCATGATCCGCTGCAAACCCTGCACACCTTATTGATCGCGCCGGTCAGCGACCTGTATGGCGTCTCCGAATTAATGGTCAAGGCGTTGCCGATCCTGCTCTGCGCACTTGGCCTGGCGGTGGCCTATCAGGCGCGGATCTGGAACATCGGCGCCGAAGGCCAGTTATTGCTCGGTGCGTTGGCCGGCAGTGCGCTGGCGGTGAACATCATCGACATGCAAAGTCGCTGGGCACTGGTGTTGATCCTGCTGACCGGCACCCTCGCCGGCGCCGCGTGGGCCGGCGTCACGGCCTGGCTACGCACGCGCTTCAACGCCAATGAAATCCTCACCAGCATCATGCTCAATTACATCGCGCTGAATCTTCTGCTGTTCTGCGTCCACGGGCCGTTGAAGGACCCGGCCGGGTACAACTTTCCCGAGTCGGCGATGTTCGGCGACGCCAGCCGCCTGCCGTTGTTGATGGAGGATGGCCGGGTTCACGCCGGGGTGTATTTCGCCCTGCTGGTGCTGGTGGCGGTGTGGGTGTTGTTGCAGAAAAGCTTTGTCGGCTTCCAGATCAAAGTGCTCGGTCTGGATAAGCGCGCGGCGGGGTTCGCCGGGTTTCGCGAGACGCGTCTGATCTGGCTCGCGCTGTTGATCAGCGGCGCACTGGCGGGGCTGGCCGGGGTGTGCGAAGTCACCGGGCCGATCGGGCAACTGGTGCCGCAGGTATCGCCGGGCTACGGCTATGCGGCGATCACCGTGGCGTTTCTCGGGCGGCTCAATCCCATCGGGATTCTGTTTTCCAGCCTGTTGATGGCGCTGCTGTACATCGGCGGCGAGAGCGCGCAGATGACGCTGAATCTGCCGCAAGCGATCACCCAGTTGTTTCAGGGAATGATGCTGTTCTTCCTGCTGGCCTGTGACGTGCTGATCCTCTACCGACCACGCCTGAACCTGCGCTGGGTGCGGCGCACCTCAACCACTGCCGTAACCGCCGGAGCGCTGTGATGGATATCGATCTGCTGAGCAATATTTTCTACGCCATGGTGCGCTGCGGTACGCCGCTGCTACTGGTGGCGCTGGGTGAACTGATCTGCGAAAAGAGCGGCGTGCTCAACCTCGGGCAGGAAGGGATGATGCTGTTTGGTGCGGTGATCGGCTTCATTGTCGCCTTCAGCACCGGCAATCTGTGGCTCGGCGTTGTATTGGCAATGTTGGCAGGGATGTTGTTGTCGTCACTGTTTGCGCTGGTAGCGCTGGTCTTCAACGCCAATCAGGTGGCGACCGGGCTGGCGCTGACGATTTTTGGCGTTGGCCTGTCGACCTTTGTCGGCGCGGCATGGGTCGGCAAACCACTGGCCGGTTTCGAGCCGCTGGCGATTCCTTATTTGAGCGATATGCCGCTGATCGGTCGGATGCTGTTTGCCCAGGATCTGCTGGTGTACCTGTCGTTCGCACTGTTTGCGCTGGTGGCCTGGGTGATTGTCAAAAGTCGTGTCGGGCTGGTCATTCAAGCAGTCGGCGAGAACCCGGACGCGGCGAGTGCCATGGGCTTGCCGGTGCTGACCGTGCGTACGTTGGCGGTACTGTTTGGCGGGGCGATGGCCGGACTGGCCGGGGCCTATCTGTCGCTGGCGTACACACCGATGTGGGCCGAGAACATGACCGCCGGACGCGGCTGGATCGCTCTCGCACTGGTGGTGTTCGCCAGTTGGCGGGTGTGGCGGTTGTTGCTCGGCGCCTATCTGTTCGGACTCGCCAGCATCCTGCACCTGGTGGCGCAGGGGTTGGGGCTGGCGATTCCTTCAAGCCTGCTGGCGATGCTGCCGTACGTCGCAACCATTCTGGTGCTGGTGTTGTTGTCGCGGGATACGGTGCGTACAAGGTTGTACGCGCCGGTATCACTGGGACAGCCGTGGCAGGCCGGACATTAAGCCGTGACGGCCCGCGACAGCGACCGAACAGGCAACGCCTGAGCAATGCCCCACGCCACTTCGAGAACCAGGAAACCCACCACCAAAGAACTGGCGCCGTGGGCCAGGGCATACGTCATCCACGCGGCGAACAGAAATCGCGTCACCGCGTCATAGCGCCCATAAACCGGCTGCGGATCACGAATCCGCAGCACCGCCCACATGCACACCACCGAACCGAACAGATTCGCCATCAACAGATGCGCAGGTTCGAACGCCGGCAACTCACCGGGCAACTCCAGCGCCTGACTCAGCGCCGTCAACAAACCATGCAACACGGCAAAACTCCATGGCGTGACAAACGCCACTGTCACGATCAAGTCATACCAGGCACTGCCGCGCACCAACTGCCGATACTGCGTTGAAGTCCACATCATCCTTGCTCCGAAAATTCAGGGAGCAATCACGGTAAAGCCTGGAGTATGCTCCAGGGTCAAACACTTTCGAGACCTGCAAGATGCGCATCGGTGAGTTGGCCCAGGCCTGCGATGTCAGCCGTGACACGCTGCGATTTTACGAGGAGCGCGGATTGATCGCGGCGCAACGCAGCGCCAACGGTTATCGCGACTATCCGCCGGAAATGGTGCAACTGGTGCTCTACATCAAAACGGCGCAGCGTCTGGGCTTTACCCTTGGCGAGATCGGCAGCAGCGTTGGCGCGTTGTGGCAATCACCAAACCCCGACACCACCGTCACGCAATTGCTGCAAGACAAGCTCAAGCTGGTCGAAACCCGCATGGCCGAACTCGGTGAACTGCGCCGGGAACTGCAGCATCGGCTCAGTCAACGTTGTCCATTGAACCCGTGATCTTTCAACTTTCAAGGAAAGCCAATCATGTCCGCACTGAATCCTGCCAAGCACGCACTGATCATCGGCGCCTCCCGGGGCCTGGGTCTGGGCCTGGTGAAAACCCTGCTGGCCGACGGCTGGCAAGTCACCGCCACCGTTCGCAATCCTTCGAACGCCGAGGCGCTGAAAGCACTGGGCAACGTGCAAGTCGAAAAACTCGACATGGACGACCAGCAAGCGGTGATCGCTCTGAGCCAGAAACTCAAGGGCGAAACGTTTGACCTGCTGTTCGTCAACGCCGGGGTCAAAGGCCCTGAAGTACAGACGCCGGGCGGCGCGACACTGGCGCAAGTCGGTCAACTGTTCTTCACCAACGCGGTGGCACCGATCAACCTGGCCCAACGCTTCGTCGGGCAGATCCGCGACGGCAGCGGCGTGCTGGCGTTCATGAGTTCGGTGCTCGGCAGCGTGACCATGCCCGACGCCCCGGAACTGGCGCTGTACAAGGCCAGCAAAGCGGCGCTGAACTCGATGACCAACAGCTTCGTCACTCAGTTGGGCGATCAGAAACTGACTGTGCTGTCGCTGCATCCGGGCTGGGTGAAAACCGACATGGGTGGCGAAGGCGCCGATATCGACGTGGACACCAGCACTCGTGGTCTGGTGGATCAGGTGGACGCGTTTGCCGGCAAGGGCGGCCATCACTTCGTGAACTACAAGGGTGAAACCATTCCCTGGTAAACACTGAGGATCTAAATGTGGGAGCGGGGGTGGTGGGGGGGGGGGGGGGGGTGGGGGGGGGTTGTCAACCGAGAGGGCGTTTTTTCGGGTAAACAAGAGCCCCCAACGGAGCCTTTAGTT
>NZ_JBSVWF010000101.1:0-10924 GCF_054071635.1 Pseudomonas sp. SDO52101_S400
TGTGGGAGCGAGCCTGCTCGCGATTTTTTGTTTACAGACCCCGAAAACCGGGACTTCCAAGCTGTTATAGGATTTTTGCTCTAAAATGACTGCCAGTAGTTCTTGAGTCATTAAAATGACTGTAGGGGCCGCTTTTGGCTCTAGTCGACCCTTGGCAAAGCTGCTACTCTCGGCGCGCTTTGTGACTTCTCGGCCTTGTAAAAAGCCAGACTCACCAATAAACAAACACCAATAATAATCGCATCAAATGCGGTGCTGAATTCGCGTTGCTGAGGAGTGGGCTTCCATGATCGAAGACTTTTGGAAGGATAAGTACCCCGCTGGAATTGCTGCCGACATCAATCCAGACGAGTACCCGAATATTCAGGCAGTGTTGAAGCAATCCTGCCAACGCTTCGCCGACAAACCGGCGTTCAGCAACCTGGGCAAGACCATCACCTACGGTGAACTGTACGAATTGTCCGGTGCCTTTGCCGCTTATCTGCAACAGCATACCGATTTGCAGCCCGGTGATCGAATCGCCGTGCAACTGCCCAACGTGTTGCAGTACCCGGTCGCCGTCTTCGGTGCCATCCGTGCCGGGCTGATCGTGGTCAACACCAACCCGCTGTACACCGCGCGGGAAATGGAACACCAATTCAACGACTCCGGTGCCAAGGCGCTGGTGTGCCTGGCAAACATGGCGCATCTGGCCGAAGCCGTGGTGCCGAAAACCGGCGTCAAACACGTCATCGTCACTGAAGTCGCCGACCTGCTGCCGCCGATCAAGCGCCTGCTGATCAACAGCGTCATCAAGTACGTGAAGAAAATGGTGCCGGCCTATCACCTGCCTAAAGCCGTCAAATTCAACGACGTGCTGAGCAAGGGCCAGGGCCAGCCGGTTGCCGAAGCCAACCCGGACAGTGGCGACGTCGCTGTGCTGCAATACACCGGCGGCACCACCGGCGTGGCGAAGGGCGCGATGCTGACCCACCGCAACCTTGTCGCCAACATGCTGCAGTGCAAGGCGCTGATGGGCTCCAACCTCAATGAAGGCTGCGAGATCCTGATCACGCCGCTGCCGCTGTACCACATCTATGCGTTCACCTTTCATTGCATGGCGATGATGCTGATCGGCAACCACAACATCCTGATCAGCAACCCGCGCGACCTGCCGGCGATGGTCAAGGAACTGTCGAAGTGGAAGTTCAGCGGTTTCGTCGGCCTCAACACGCTGTTCGTGGCCCTGTGCAACAACGAAGGTTTCCGCAAGCTGGACTTCTCGGCGCTGAAAGTGACCCTGTCCGGCGGCATGGCCCTGCAACTGGCCGCCGCCGAACGCTGGAAAGCGGTCACCGGTTGCCCGATCTGCGAAGGTTACGGCATGACCGAAACCAGCCCGGTGGCCACGGTCAACCCGATTCAGAATATCCAGATCGGCACCATCGGCATTCCGGTGCCGTCGACCTTGTGCAAAGTCATCGACGATGCCGGTGTCGAGCAGCCGCTGGGCGAAATCGGCGAACTGTGCGTCAAGGGCCCGCAAGTGATGAAGGGCTACTGGCAGCGTCAGGAAGCCACCGACGAGATGCTCGACAGCGAAGGCTGGCTGAAGACCGGTGATATCGCGCTGATCCAGCCGGACGGCTATATGCGCATTGTCGATCGCAAAAAAGACATGATCCTGGTCTCCGGTTTCAACGTGTACCCGAACGAACTGGAAGACGTGCTGGCGACCCTGCCGGGCGTGTTGCAGTGCGCGGCCATAGGCATTCCTGACGAGAAGTCGGGCGAAGCGATCAAGATTTTCATCGTCGCCAAGCCAGGCGTCACGCTGACCAAGGAAGCGGTGATGGAGCACATGCGCGCCAACGTCACCGGCTACAAGGTGCCGCGTTCGGTGGAGTTCCGCGATGCGCTGCCGACCACCAACGTCGGCAAGATCCTGCGCCGCGAGTTGCGCGACGAAGAGCTGAAGAAGATCAAGGCGAAGAGCGCCGCGTAAAACAGAAAGCCCCGCAGATGCGGGGCTTTTTGTTGGTGAGGCAGTAGGGCTTCAGATCTCTGGCGTATGGTTAAACCAGCCCCTCACCCCAGCCCTCTCCCAATGGGAGAGGGGGAAAGGGAGCCGATCGCGTGTGCTTCAAAACCTGAGTTCGACTCGATATCTCAGGTCGGCGTACCTCGTCCAATCATCTCGGTCAGTCCCCTCTATCAATGTGAGATAGGGAGAGGGAGCCGATAGCGTGTACTTCAAACCTGAGTTCGGCTCGATATTTCAGGTCGGTGTACTTCGTGAAGACTACTCGGTCGGTCCCCTCTCCCTTGGGAGAGGGCTAGGGTGAGGGGAGAAGGGGCCCACGCGATCTTATTGACGGAACGGCGCAAAGTTCACATTGGTGCCCGCCGGGCGCATGTCCTGCAGGTACGAGTCCTTGTCGGCGCTCAGTTCCAGGCTCAGGGCGGCCTTGCGCTTGCCTTCGTTGCGGATCACCAGGCCTTCGAGCTTCTCGCGCAGAAACACGGTCGGCACTTTCAGGTGCAGCAGTTCGTCGGTGGCCGGGGTGTGCATCAACAGGTGAATCCACTCGTACTGACCGATGGCCAGACGCGACACGGGCAGATCGAACCACCAGATGTTGCGGTTGCGGTTCAGTTCGGCGAAGTGGCAGTTGTTGGTGCCGAGCACGGCACCGCCCAGTTCCTGGTTGCGACGGGCGATGGCCTGCTTTTTATCGAGTTTCATAACATTCCTGCGGGATCGGTTCTGTGGCGCCTGGCGCCCTTATGGTGGGCATTCTCGGGGCTACGCTCGCAAACATAAAGCGCAACCTGCACGCCGCGACGAAATGAAGCCCTGAAAATAAATGAAACTTGGCGCAAACCCGGCCAGTCAATCGTTACGTAATGACTTTTCCCCTTCAATGCACCAAGGAGAAACACCATGAGTAGCACAGGCGATAAAGTAAAAGGCATGGCCAACGAAGCGGTCGGCAACGTCAAGCAAGGCATCGGCAAAGCCACCGACAACACCAAACTGCAAGTCGAGGGCAAACTGCAAGAGAAGAAAGGCGAGGCCCAGCAAGCGGTGGGCAAAGCCAAGGACGCGATCAAGAAAGGCGTCGACAAGGCTTGATCCAGTCTTGAACGAAACACCGAAGCGGCCATCCAAGGATGGCCGTTTTCGTATCCCGTTCACATACGGTCACGGATCACAGTGTTTCAAAGTCGCCAAGTAAGCTACTTTGATGAGAGAAAAACGGCCCCTGAGTCGCCACGACTTCAACCTGTTTTGCGGCGAAAGGAGACGCGAATGATTTTCCCCGACATGAAAGGCCTGCCCCTGCACCGGGTCATCGTGCGCACCGTCACCGAGTTCATGGACGACGAGATGTCGACCTATGCCTCGGCACTGGCCTACCAGATGCTGTTCTCGCTGTTCCCGTTCATTCTGTTTCTGATCGCCCTGATCGGTTTCCTGCACCTGCCGGACTTCTTCTCCTGGCTGCGTCTGCAATCGGAACTGGTATTGCCGCCCCAGGCGCTGGAGCAGGTCAACCCGGTGATCGACCAGTTGCAGCAATCCAAGGGCGGTCTGCTTTCTGTGGGTATCGTCATCGCGCTGTACACCGCGTCCGCCGGTGTGCGCCTGATGATGAGCGCAATGAACGCCGCCTACGATGTGGTCGAGGGCCGGCCGATCTGGAAGCGCTTCCCGCTGTCGATCTTCTACACCGTCGGTATTGCCGGCATGTTGTTGGCCGCCGCCGCGCTGATGGTTCTCGGGCCGCAGGTGATGACCTGGATTGCCGGGCAGGTCGGTCTGGAAGACTTCATCGTCACCGTATGGACGATCGCCCGCTGGCCAGTGATCGTAATCCTGATGATGGTGGCCGTGGCGTTGATCTACTACGTGATGCCCGACGTCAAACAGGAGTTTCGCTTCATCACTCCGGGCTCGGTGCTGGCGGTGGTGGTGTGGATCGTCGCGTCCCTGGGGTTCGCTTTTTACGTCAAGACGTTCGCCAACTACAACGCCATGTATGGCAGCATCGGTGCGATCATCGTGCTGCTGCTGTATTTCTACATTTCCGCCGCGGTGCTGTTGCTGGGC
This sequence comes from Pseudomonas sp. SDO52101_S400, assembly GCF_054071635.1. Taxonomy (NCBI): domain Bacteria; kingdom Pseudomonadati; phylum Pseudomonadota; class Gammaproteobacteria; order Pseudomonadales; family Pseudomonadaceae; genus Pseudomonas; species Pseudomonas sp. SDO52101_S400. The sequence goes on from NZ_JBSVWF010000101.1 coordinate 4,094, forward strand.
GCGGAGATGAATGCGGTGATCGAACACATGTCCAGCGAGGGCAAGGACCCGGGCGAGAAAGTCCCCGGCGAACTCGATGAACATCCCAAACAACACGTTTCCGGACTTGGGCGCGATCACTCGCTCAACCCGAACACAGACGAAGCCTGATCATGATCCGTGAAATCCTGAAGATGGGCGACGAACGCCTGCTGCGCATTGCCCCGCCGGTGCCCGCCGAGATGCTCGACAGCCCGGAGCTTTGGCAACTGATCGACGACATGTTCCAGACCATGGAAAGCGTCGGCGGTGTCGGCCTGGCGGCGCCGCAGATCGGCGTCGACCTGCAACTGGTGATCTTCGGCTTCGAGCACAGCGAGCGTTACCCGGACGCCGAAGCCGTGCCACAGACCATCCTGATCAACCCGCTGATCACGCCGCTCAGTCCGCTGATGGAAGAGGGCTTCGAAGGCTGCCTGTCGGTGCCCGGCCTGCGTGGCGCGGTGGATCGTTATCAGCATATCCGCTATGAGGGTGTTGATCCCAAGGGGAAGCCGATCATGCGTGTAGCCTCGGGGTTCCACGCGCGGGTGGTGCAGCATGAATGCGACCACTTGATCGGGCGGCTGTACCCGTCGCGCATTACCGATTTCAGCAAGTTCGGTTACACCGAAGTGATGTTTCCGGACCTCGATCCCAACGCCGACGACTGACTAGTCCAGGCGCGGTGCGAGCTCCATGGCAATCATTGGTTTGCTCCGCGCATAACGGCTCAAGCGCTCGGCCATGGCCTGGGGCAGGGCGGGGTCGAAGGTGAAGCCGCGCCGCTCGTAGAAACCGCGCAGGTCCGGGTGGCAGAACAGCCACACCGGCGCCTCGACGTCTTTCACCGCTTCAGCAATCAGCTGCGCGGCAATACCCTGTTCGCGGCAGGCTGGATCGACGAACAACCCGGTCAGCCAATGCCCGCCGAACACCGGCCGCAGACACAAGGCCGCTACGATTTCCTCCCGCCGCGCCACCCACAATTGCGCCTCGCGCACCGCTTTCATCGACGATTGATGCTGGCGGTAGAACTTGTTCATCAAGGGCCAGGACAGGTCGTCGAGCTGGCTGTAACGGATGTCGGTCATGAATCGGACTGCCGGTGCAAAAGCTGCGGATTATAAAACAACGTGCCCGTCGGGATAGGTGTATACCTGATCTCACATCCCCTCTGAGTGGAGTACGCATCATGTCCAAAGGTATGGATTCGAAGAAAGCCGCAAAGAAGAAACCGGCCAAGACCGCCATCGAGAAACGCCACGAGAAAAGGGCGAAAAAAGTCGACATTTTTGGCCATTGATCACGCCTTTCTGGAGCCCGGATCCGGGCTCCTGTCTTGCCGGTAAAAACACCCCGCAAAAATAATCTGCAAGATTTTCCTCAGGTGTTGCACAGAACGATCAGACCCTCGTTCCGAGCCACGCCATGCCCCATTATTTCGACGATGCCCATCGCCAACAGATCGAAGCCCTGCGCCAACGCTTCACCGCCCGCACCGACTGGCCGACCTGGCTGCTGCTGATCGGCGTGTACACCGGCTGGTTTGCCCTTGTGCTGGGCGGCGAATGGCTTGGCCTCTGGTGGAGCACGTTGCTGCTGATTCCTTTGCTGGTGCTGTGGCTGTCGGTGCAGCATGAGTTACTTCACGGTCATCCGACGCGCTGGATCTCGGTGAACAAAGTGCTCGGCTATGCGCCGTTTGCGGTGTGGTATCCCTACACGCTCTATCGCGACAGCCATTTGCAGCACCATCGCGATGAAGACCTGACGATCCCCGGTGTCGACCCCGAAAGCCGTTACCTGAGCGCCGAACGCTGGCAGGGCAGTTCGCTGTTCGAACGCAGCGTGCACTGGCTGAACAAGACCGTGCTCGGCCGTTTCGTAACAGGCGCACCGCTGGCATTGCTGGCGCTGGCCGGTGAAGAACTGCAACGCCTGAAAAACCGCGAACGCCAGGCCTGGCTGATGTGGTTGACCCACGGTGCCCTGACGGTGCTGATGCTGTTTTTCATTGCCCGGTACAGCGTGTTGCCGGTCTGGCATTACTTGCTGCTGATCAGCGTACCGGCGCTGTCGATTGCGATGATCCGCTCCTACTATGAACACCGGCCACACACGCAACCGGAACAGCGCACGGTGCTCAACGAAGCCGGATGGCCATGGCGCTGGCTGTTCCTGAACCTGAATTTCCATCTGGTGCACCACGATTTGCCGAAGCTTGCGTGGTACGACTTGCCCAAGGCCTACCGTATGCGCCGGGAGCAATGGGTCGAACGCAGCGGTGGGTTTCTGGTGCAAGGGTATGGGCAATTGTGGCGCCGGCATGGCATCAAGCCGATCGACAGCCCGCAGCATCCGTTCATTTGAGGCCACCATGACGTCAGGTTACGCAGAGCTGTTGATGTACATCGCCCCCGAGCCGATCCGCGCGGCGAACGAACAGTGGCTGGCGCGGATTCTCGAACACTTGGGCCGCTCGAGACTCGATGCCGGCGGCTTGTCGCTGCCCGAACTCTGGCTGTCGCCGCAGTTGCTGCTGACCCAGACTTGCGGCTATCCGCTGATGACGGCGCTGCGCGGTCAGGTCCGGATTGTCGGCCGTCCGCGTTACGAGTTGCCGGACGCCACTGCCGGCAATCATTGCAGTCTGATCCTTTCTCGCGCCGATGATCCGCGCCGCAGCCTGGCGGAGTTCTTCGACAGTCGTGGGGTGATCAACAGCGAGGACTCCAACAGCGGCATGAACCTGCTGCGCCAGTGCCTGGCGCCGCTGCATCGGGATGGTCGGTTTTTCGCTTCGGTCGGCCTCAGTGGCGGTCACCGCGAAAGCCTGCGCTGGTTGCGCGAAGACCTTGCGGATCTGGCGGCCATCGACAGCGTGACCTTTGCCTACCTGGCGCAGCACGCCGCCGAAGAAGTCAGCGGCTTGCGGGTGGTGACGCGCAGCGCGTTCAGCCCGACCTTGCCCTTCATCACCGCTGCCAGCACGACGGACCAACAGATCGAGCAACTGCGCCGGGCGATGAACCGCAGCCTGCAAGACCTGCCGGATGTGGCTCGTACCCTTGGCTTGCCTGAAGTCCTGCCCGCCAGCGAAAGCGATTACCTCGTCCTGTTGGATTATCAGCGCGATGCCGAAGAACTGGGTTTTGGCCGCTTGCGCTAGCGCTCTCGGTTAATTCTCAAACGGAATATAAAAATTCTTTTTAAGTATTTTTAACGCATAAGGCACCTTGCTAGGATCGCGCCACCGGACGACCGGACATTCAGCGACCCTTGACCAAGGAGCCCCCATGTCCGGCGCCGACGCATCCCATCGCAATCATGTGAATACGCTGTTTCGCGACCATTACCAGTGGTTGTGCGCACGTCTGCGTCGGCAATCGAATGATGCGGCCACAGCCGAAGACATCGCCGCCGAAACCTTCGCGCAACTGCTCGAAGCCCCGGGCCTGACCGCCATCCGCGAGCCCCGCGCCTTGCTCACCACCATCGCCCAGCGGCTGCTGTATGAGCGCTGGCGGCGGGGCGATCTGGAGCGTCGTCATCTGCATCAACTGCAACAGAGTGACCTCGATCACGCGCCGTCTCCCGAAGAACTCGCCGACCTGTCGCAGAGCCTCAAGCACCTGGACCGGACGCTCCAGCGTCTGCCGGGCAAAGTCCGCTCGACCTTTCTGCTGGCGCGCATCGACGGCCTGACCTACCCGCAAATCGCCGCCGAACTGGGCATCTCCCAGCGTTCGGTGAGCATGTACATGACCCGTTCCCAGGCCCTGTGCAACCGCCACAGCGCCAACCAAACCCTGATTTCCTCCCAGAACAAGAGGTCCGCATGAGATCGATCAAAACCCTGCTCGGCAGTTCGCTGCTGGCCCTGACCCTGACTGCCGGGCACGCCGTGGCAGCGGAAAAAGCCGCGCCGATCCACTTCGGTGATATCACCTGGGAAAGCGGCAGTTTCATCACCGAAGTGCTGCGCCTGATTGTCGAAAAAGGCTACGGCTACCCGACCGACACACTGCCGGGCAGCACCGTCAGTCTGGAAGCGGCGCTGGCGAAAAACGACATTCAAGTGATCGGTGAAGAGTGGGCCGGGCGCAGTCCTGCGTGGGTCAAGGCTGCCGCCGAAGGCAAGGTGTTCGGCCTCGGCGACACGGTGAAGGGCGCCACCGAAGGCTGGTGGGTGCCGGAATACGTGATCAAGGGCGACCCCGAGCGCGGAATCAAACCGCTGGCGCCTGAGCTGAAATCCGTGGCCGACCTGCCGCGCTATAAAGATGTGTTCAAGGATCCGGAAGACCCGAGTCGCGGGCGTTTCCTCAACAGCCCGACCGGTTGGACCTCGGAGATCGTCAACAGCCAGAAGCTCAAGGCGTATGCGCTGAACGACAGCTTCGTCAACTTCCGCACCGGTTCCGGCGCGGCGCTGGATGCCGAGGTGGCGTCGTCGATCAAGCGAGGCAAACCGGTGCTGTTCTACTACTGGTCGCCGACGCCGTTGCTCGGTCGCTTCAAACTGGTGAAGCTGGAAGAGCCGCCGTTCGACGCCGAAGCCTGGAAAACCCTGGCCGATGCCAACAACCCCAATCCCAAAGGCACCCGCTCGATGCCGGCGAGTCTGGCAATTGGCGTGTCGGCGCCGTTCAAGGCGCAGTACCCGGAACTGGTGACGTTCTTTGAGAAAGTCGACTTGCCGATCGATCTGCTGAACCAGACCCTGGCCGGGATGAGTGAGAAGCGCCAGAAGCCACGCCAGGTCGCCGAAGCATTCCTGCGCGATCAACCACAAGTCTGGAAACCGTGGGTGCCGGGTGAGGTGGCGAATAAAGTCAGTGGGAGTCTGTAGTTCTTTTCCGTTAATTGCGTTGTTCGAAAAGTTGCCATTGCGAGTCTGTCGCAATGGCAACAAACATCCCGCTCGCTGAACCGATTCTTGTCCGTTTTTTGTCCAAACTCCCCGTGGTACTGGCCGACTAGTGGCCTTGCGCAAGGCTTTGCGCTGTCTATGCTCACACGTAACTAACTATGTCGACCGCCATCCAAAGCGCTTCGACGGCAATCGGTTAGCCAAGAACAAAGCTGCCAGAGTGCGCAATCCAAGGCACCGACACTTAACCGGCAAGGAGCATGTTTTTTAAATGGAAGTTCTTCTGCACGTTAGGAATGGCCCGCCTGCGGGCTATCAAGAGAAGGATGTCTTGATTAGAGCGTCGCTGCATGGACTCTTTGATTAATCATCGTTGATCACCTGACAACTTCCTCCCGTGGAGGAATGCGTGTGCCTGTTCTGTGGAACGTAGTGGTGGATTCTGAAAGACCTGAACTTTCATCAAATCAAAAGACCGCGCGGAAGGTGATAGAGACATGTTCAACCTACATCACAAGGCTGACCTGCAGGAAATCGAACGCTTCAGTTGTGCCCTGACCGAAGCCAATGCCAAGTTGGAGGCGATCAGCCGTTCGATGGCGATGATCGAATTCACCCCCGACGGCATCGTTCTGGATGCCAATGACAACTTCTGCAAGACCATGGGCTACAGCGCCGAAGAAGTGCGTGGCAAACATCACCGGATCTTTTGTGAAGAAGAGTTCTATCGCAGCGAGGAGTACGCCAAGTTGTGGCGTGACCTGGCCCGGGGCGAGCCAATCAGTGGCACTTTCCTGCGCTTGAACAAGAGCGGCCGGGAGATCTGGCTGGAAGCGAGTTACATGCCGGTTTATGGCCCGGACAAACAAGTCAGAAGCGTGATCAAAGTGGCGTCGGACATCACGGCGCGGGTGAACAAGGAAAAAGAAGAGGAAAGCATGCTCGCTGCGATCAGCCGTTCGATGGCAGTGATCGAGTTCACCCCGGAAGGCAATGTGATCACGGCCAACGATAACTTCCTCAAGACCATGCAGTATTCGCTCAACGAAATCGTCGGCCATCACCACAGCCTGTTCTGCCATCGCGCCGAAGCCGAGTCCGCGCAATACAAGGCGTTCTGGGCATCGCTCAATCGCGGCGAATATCACTCGCACCGCTTCGAGCGCAAGAACAAGTCCGGGCAGACCGTTTACCTCGAAGCCTCCTACAACCCGCTGTTCGACGCCAAAGGGCGTTTGTACAAAGTGGTGAAGTTCGCCAGCGACATCACCCACCAGATGACCACCTTGCAGACCGCTGCGGAATCGGCCCACAGCACTTCGGTACAAAACGACGCCTGTGCACAAAAAGGCTCACAGGTCGTGCAGCAAACGGTGCAGATCATTCAGGACATTTCCCGCGACCTCAACGAAGCGGCGCTGAGCATCGATGCGGTGAGCAAGCAATCGGACATCATCGGCACCATCGTCCAGACCATTCGCGGGATTGCCGACCAGACCAACCTGCTGGCGCTCAACGCGGCCATCGAAGCGGCGCGGGCTGGCGAACACGGGCGCGGTTTTGCGGTGGTGGCGGATGAGGTGCGCAGTCTCGCGGCGCGGACCAGTCAGGCGACCCTGGAGATTGTCGATGTGGTGCGCAAGAACCACGAGTTGTCACTGAGTGCGGTGTCGAGCATGCAGTCGAGTCTGAGTCGCACCGGGCTCGGGGTGGAACTGGCGAACGAAGCAGGGGACGCGATACGGGAAATTCAGCAGGGTTCGCGGCATGTGGTGGATGCGATCAGCCAGTTCAACGAGACGTTGCAGTTGAACTGACTTTACGCAACATCCGAAAACCTGTGGGAGCGGGCTTGCCCGCGATTGCGTCAGTCCAACCCACACCCACGCTAAACGTGCTGACACCCCCCCGGTCCAACCCCCTCCCCCCAGTGTCCA
>NZ_JBSVWF010000102.1:0-10534 GCF_054071635.1 Pseudomonas sp. SDO52101_S400
GAGATCAAATGTGGGAGCGGGCTTGCTCGCGAAGGCTATCTGACAGACAAGCTGATCTGACGGTAGGAATCAGAGCAGCGGCTCATCCGCCTTCTTGTGTTTCCAGCTGTCGTTGCCCGGCAGGATCAGGTTCAGCGCAATCGCCACCACCGCGCACAGCGCGATGCCTTTGAGGCCGAAGTCGTCGGGACCGGTGCCGGTGCCGACCAGCACACCGCCGATTCCGAACACCAGGGTCACCGAAACGATCACCAGATTGCGCGCCTCGCCCAGGTCGATCTTGTGACGGATCAGGGTGTTCATCCCCACTGCCGCGATCGAGCCGAACAACAGGCACAGAATCCCGCCCATCACCGGCACCGGAATACTTTGCAGCAGGGCGCCGAACTTGCCGATGAACGCCAGGCTGATGGCGAAGATCGCCGCCCAGGTCATGATTTTCGGGTTGTAGTTCTTGGTCAGCATCACCGCGCCAGTCACTTCGGCATAGGTGGTGTTGGGCGGACCGCCGAACAGGCCGGCTGCCGTGGTGGCGATACCGTCACCCAGCAGGGTGCGATGCAGGCCCGGCTTCTTCAGGTAGTCGCGACCGGTCACGCTGCCGACTGCAATCACGCCGCCGATGTGCTCGATGGCCGGGGCCAGCGCCACCGGGACGATGAACAGGATCGCCTGCCAGTTGAACTCCGGCGCGGTGAAATGAGGAATCGCAAACCACGGGGCTGCCGCAATCTTCGCGGTGTCGACGACACCGAAATAGAAAGACATGGCGAAGCCCACCAGCACGCCGGAGATGATCGGCACCAGACGGAAAATACCTTTGCCGAACACCGCCACGATCAATGTGGTCAGCAGCGCCGGCATCGAGATCATCATCGCGGTCTGGTAATGGATCAGCTCGGAACCGTCACCGGCCTTGCCCATTGCCATGTTCGCGGCAATCGGCGCCATGGCCAGACCAATGGAGATGATCACCGGACCGATCACCACCGGCGGCAGCAGACGGTCGATGAAGCCGGTGCCTTTGATCTTCACGGCCAGGCCGAGGAAGGTGTAGACGAAACCGGCCGCCATCACGCCGCCCATGGTCGCGGCCAGGCCGAACTGGCCTTTGGCGAGAATGATCGGGGTGATAAAGGCAAAGCTCGACGCCAGGAAAACCGGCACCTGACGCCCGGTGACGATCTGGAACAGAATCGTCCCAAGACCTGCGGTAAACAGTGCCACGTTCGGGTCAAGGCCCGTGATCAGCGGCATCAGCACCAGGGCGCCGAAAGCCACGAACAGCATCTGTGCGCCGGACAGCACCGTGCGCCAGAGCGGATCGTTGAACTCTTGCTGCATGGTTACGCGTCCTTCTGCTTGGTGCCGAAGATCTTGTCACCGGCATCGCCAAGCCCAGGAATGATGTAGCCGTGCTCGTTGAGTTTCTGATCGATGGACGCGGTGTAGATGATCACGTCCGGGTGAGCTTTCTCGACAGCGGCAATGCCTTCCGGCGCGGCAACCAGCACCATCGCACGGATGTCCTTGCAACCGGCCTTCTTCAGCAGGTCGATGGTCGCAACCATGGAGCTGCCGGTGGCGAGCATCGGGTCGATGATCATGGCCAGGCGCTCGTCGATTTCCGGAACCAGTTTTTCCAGATAGGTGTGGGCCTGCAGGGTTTCTTCGTTACGGGCAACGCCGACGGCGCTGACTTTGGCACCCGGGATCAGGCTCAGCACGCCTTCGAGCATGCCGATGCCGGCACGCAGGATAGGCACGACGGTGATCTTCTTGCCGGCGATTTTCTCGACCGACACAGTGCCGCACCAACCTTCGATATCGTAGGTTTCCAGCGGCAGGTCTTTTGTAGCTTCATAGGTCAACAGGGCACCGACTTCCTGAGCGAGCTCACGGAAATTCTTGGTGCTGATGTCTGCACGGCGCATAAGGCCAAGTTTGTGACGGATCAGCGGATGGCGGATCTCTTGGATGGACATGGGGAAAGGCTCCGGCGGCGGGCAAAAAAACCGGCCTAGATTAATCTATCCGAGGGTGATGTCCTATAGGACATACAGTACGTTAGTCCACAAATGCTTGATTCGGCCTCGGTTGATGCGTACCTTTGCCCGCTTTTCCGAAATCCGTCCCCCCTGGAGAGCGCCATGTCCGCTGATCTCGAGCATATCCGTCAAATCATGCGAGAGGCTGACTGCCTGTACACCGAAGCTGAAGTCGAGGCTGCCATTGCCCGCGTCGGTGCACAAATCAACGAACAACTGGCCGAGAGCAACCCGGTGGTGTTCTGTGTGATGAACGGCGGGCTGATTTTCTCCGGCAAGCTGCTGACCCATCTGCAGTTCCCGCTGGAAGCGTCCTACCTGCACGCCACCCGCTATCGCAACGAAACCAGCGGCGGTGACCTGTTCTGGAAAGCCAAGCCGGAAGTCTCGTTCATTGACCGTGACGTGCTGATCATCGACGACATCCTCGACGAAGGTCACACCCTGGGCGCGATCATCGACTTCTGCAAACACGCTGGCGCGCGCAAAGTGCACACTGCCGTGCTGATCGACAAGGACCACGACCGCAAGGCCCGTCCTGACCTGAAAGCCGATTTCGTCGGCCTGCCGTGCGTCGACCGTTACATCTTCGGTTACGGCATGGACTACAAAGGCTACTGGCGCAACGCCAACGGGATCTTCGCCGTCAAAGGCATGTAATTCCGGGTAACCCCGATCCCTGTGGGAGCGGGCTTGCCCGCGATGGCGGACTGTCTGACACATAGATGTTGGATATGCCGACGCTATCGCGGGCTAGCCACGCTCCCACAGTTGTTTTGTGTGTGCTGATCCATCCGCGATACCCATGCTAGAGTGCTCGGCCACGCCCTCCGGAGCCTGTCATGAGCCTCTTGATCCGCAGCTGCGCCGCCCTGTTGCTGACCCTCAGCCTGCCCCTGGCCGCCGCGCCGATGCACAGTCAGTTCCTGCCGCCCGACGACCTCACCCTGCGTGATGCCGAACCTGAGCAGCAGCAACTGTTGCAGGTCACCGACTATTCGGTGGTGGTCGGCGCCCAGCGTCAGTCCAATCAGCAGCCGATTCCGGTCACGTCGCCGTTGATGATTCGCCTGAAGGGCAAGTCGCTGAACAAGGGAGCGACGATCAACCAGGTGCTGGTCAGTTTTGACGGCGAAAGCAAAAGCCTGAAAAAACCGGTGTATGACGACAAGAGCAAGACCCTGACGCTCTTCTACCCGCTGGCCCAGTACCGGGTGGTGATCGATCTGTTGCGCAACGAAACGGTGTATTGCCAGTTCCTGACCTACGCCAACGGCCACATCTGGGCCGATTTGCACACCGGCAGCACGCGCTCGCGTTGAGCCTTGTGCCTGCGCAGGGGTAAACTGCCCGCCCCGTGAAATGTCTGCGAGCTGGAGTCGGCAATGCGTAAAGATAAGAAGCAAGTGATTGGTGACGAGATCGGCGATGAGCAGATCAAGCTGTTCCTCGATTTTGAGCCGGTCGACGCCACTTCGCCGTCGCTGCACAAACTGGTAAAGGCTTACCGTGGCCTGCGCATCGACGATTTCGAGCGCTTCCTGACCTTCTTCGTTGAAGCCGGTTATGACGTGGACGGCAAGGACGAGCACGGCAAGACCTTCGTCGACCAGATCCGCGATCAGCGCAACGCACCGGAATACATCGAGCTGATCGAAAAAGCACGCGGCTGATAGCTCGCGGTTTTCCCGAGGCACAAAAAAACGCCCCGCACTCACTGAGTGCGGGGCGTTTTTCATGGAGCCGAATCAGGCGTAGCTTTCGGTCTCGTTACTGGCTTCGACCAGCTCCAGCGCGACGTTGTTCTGCGCGTTGATCTTGCGGTACAGCGCAGCGTCGGTTTCCAGGACCTTTTCACGGGCCGGGAAGATTTCCGCCAGTTTGGCAGCCCACTCACCCTTGGCCTTGGCCGGGAAGCATTTTTCGATCAGTTCCAGCATGATCGAAACCGTCACCGAAGCACCTGGCGAAGCGCCGAGCAGGGCGGCGAGGGAGCCGTCCTTTGCAGCGACCAGTTCGGTACCGAACTGCAGGATGCCGCCCTTTTTCGGGTCCTTCTTGATGATCTGCACCCGTTGGCCGGCCACTTCCAGGCGCCAGTCTTCGGCTTTCGCCTCAGGGTAGAAACGACGCAGGGATTCCAGGCGCTGTTCCATCGACTGCATCACTTCGCTGACCAGGTATTTGGTCAGGTCCATGTTGTTCTTGGCCACGGCCAGCATCGGTCCGATGTTGCCGGCGCGAACCGACAGCGGCAGGTCCATGAAGGAGCCGTGCTTGAGGAACTTGGTGGTGAAGCCGGCGTATGGCCCGAACAACAGGGACTTCTTGCCATCGACCACGCGAGTGTCCAGGTGCGGCACCGACATCGGTGGCGAACCCACGGCAGCCTGGCTGTATACCTTGGCCTGGTGATGCTTGACCACTTCCGGGTTGTCGCAACGCAGCCACTGGCCGCTGATCGGGAAGCCGCCGAAGCCTTTGCTTTCTTCGATACCCGAGGCTTGCAGCAGCGGCAGGGCCGCGCCACCGGCGCCGAGGAACACGAACTTGGCATCGACTTCGCGGCTGCTGCCGCTGTTGACGTCCTTGATGCTGACGGTCCAGCCATTGGCGTTACGCTTGAGGCCGGTCACGCGCTTGCAGTACTTGACCTGGGCATCCGGTGCGCTGGTCAGGTGCTTGAGCAACTGATTGGTCAGCGCGCCGAAATTGACGTCGGTGCCGTTGATCACGCGGGTGGCGGCGAGCACCTGGTCTTTCGGACGCCCCGGCATCATCAATGGCATCCACTCGGCCATTTTCGCTTTGTCTTCGGTGTATTCCATGTCGGCGAAGGCGTGGTGCTTGTGCAGCACGTTGAAGCGTTCCTTGAGGAATGAAACGCCTTTTTCACCTTCGACGTAGCTCAGGTGCGGCACCGGGCTGATGAAGGATTTGCATGAGCCGAACGTGCCTTTTTTGGTCAGGTACGACCAGAACTGCTTCGACACCTCGAACTGGGTGTTGATGTGCACGGCTTTCTTGATGTCGACGGTGCCGTCGGCAGCCTGCGGCGTGTAGTTCAGCTCGCACAGGCCGGCGTGGCCGGTACCGGCGTTGTTCCACGGGTTGGAACTCTCCGCGGCACCGGAATCCATCAGCTCGACGACTTCCAGCTTGATCGCCGGGTCGAGCTCTTTGAGCAGCACTGCAAGGGTGGCACTCATGATGCCGGCCCCAACCAGAACTACGTCGACTGCTTCGTTATGCGCCATTTAACGCGTCTCCAAAATCTGCAGCACCAAATTGTCGGCATGGCTGCCAGGTGTCCGGGGCAGGTCAGTTGGCCCCAGGTACCCATGGCCAGGTTTGCCATGTCCGAATCTTCGCAATTTTTCGCAACTTCGACGGATGCGTGCGGCCTGGCTTCAAGAGTCACATGAACTCATTTCAGCACGGGGCTGGCAATTCGACTTATGGTCGAGACATCCGTTTGTGCAACCAAATCCGTAGCGGACAGGCTTCAGGCTCCGGTATTCGAGGCGTACCCGTTCCTGTGTCGTTGGGCTGTTTCAGACGCTAATGGTGCATGTTCAGACGCAAAACTATTCATTTGCTCGCCACACTCTTGTGAAGTTGTGAAAACCCGTTTTTTTCACGCTCTTTTGAAGACGTGAACCTCAAAAAGGGCTGTCCGGGCCTGGCACCGTGCCCGGAAGGATTGCCACCACGCGATACATGGGCAGGCAAAACGGGCAAACAACTCAGTGACCGAGCGTCATGACAGCTCTGCAGATTCGCGAAAAGCGGGGATTTGCCAGGGAAACAGCAAGCACGCCAGCTTCACTCGATCTGTGTGGGCGGCTCTCTGTGGGCGATTTTGATGCCAATGCAAGCGCATTGACGCTGTTGCGGGGCCCGATCAGGAGACGTCCTTATAATCGGGGGGAGATTGTATCGAAGAAATGCGGGGAGTTGGTCGAGTTTAATGACTTTTATTAGGCATCCGGTCAGATGCTCAACATCGCCTGGGCACGTGCGCGAGGGCGGTGCTGTTCGACCCGGGCGCTGGCCGGCAGAGGCTGGTGCAACCAGTTGAGGCGAATTTCCTCGATTTCGACCCAGCCGTCACCCATGGGCTGCAGGCTGCATTGTTTGAAAGCCTGGCAATGGCCGTTGTGGTCGAGCAGGGCGAAGCTGCGGTGCAGCGGACGTGGGGCGAACAACGAGATCAGATAGCGCATGGCAGGGTTCCTTTTGGGTATCTGTGGCAAAGATTGTCAAAGGGCCGTGACGCGAACGTGTAAGGGCGGTGAATAATCTGTGACAGGAACCGCGTGCGCCGGGGTTTGTCAGAGATTTCAGTGCTGGTGACCCGCAGTGGCCCACCGCTATACTGCCGGCCTGTCTGTGCCTGATTCTGGAGAGAAGAGCATGTTGCAACGCCTGTTGTTCGGTTTGATCACTGTGACCAGTTTGACCCTGGTTGGCTGCGCCCACAGCCCGCAACAACTGAGCCCGGAACCGAAGCTGACCACTCAGTTGGCCCCGGTCGGCCATGGCCAGCCTGTCGTGGTCCGCGTGGTCGACGGTCGTCCGTCGCCAACCCTGGGCACCCGCGGCGGCCTGTACCCGGAAACCAGCGCCATCACCGTGCAGCGCGAGCAGATCCTGCCGAAGTTGCAGGCCCAGGCCGAAGCCGCCGTGCGTCTGCTGGGCTTCACCCCGTCCAACGGTGCGATGAATGCTCCACAACTGACCGTGACCCTGACGGAATTGAAATACCAGTCGCCGAAAGAAGGCATGTACGTGACCGAAGCCACCATCGGCGCGACCTTCCGCTCCGATGTGCAGAGCGGCAACCGTCGCTACAGCGGCCGTTACGGTGCGTCGCTGGACCAGCGTTTCGGCATGGCGCCGAACCAGGAAACCAACACCAAACTGGTCAGCGATGTGCTGAGCGATGCGCTGACCCGTCTGTTCAAGGATCCGACCGTGGGTCAGATCCTCGCCGAGTAAGTTCTTGGTTGATGTGAAAAAGCCCGGGGCCAGAGATGGTTCCGGGCTTTTTTCTGGGCGGTAGATTTGTGGTGTCCGGGAGATCCTACCCCCTCACCCCAGCCCTCTCCCCAAGGGGGCGAGGGGAAAGGGAGCAAATCTATGTTGCTCTTGAGATCTACATTCACCTTGAAATTTCAGGTCGATGTACCTCGAAAAACAACTCGGTCGGTTCTCTCTCCCTCCGGGCGGTCCGACGTTTCGGGAGGGCTAGGGTGAGGGTGCTTGTGCTTTTAGGCGGCCTGGGAATAGAAGTCGAGTACGCTGACGCCGGTCAGCAGGTCTGCCTCGGGCAAGTCAGCATGCTGATGCCCGCCGAGGGCGCAATACACCAGCCAGTGACGATCCTGAACATTGAAGGCCAGACTGCCGACGAGAGCCTGTTGTTCGTCGGACGGGGAGATGAGGTACAGACGATCCTGGTTTTCAGCGTGAAGCATGTCGCATTCCGTTTACGTTTCGAGGCGCGCAGGGTGGCCGAAACAAATGACGATGCCGTGACACAGGACAGCCATCGGTCGATTGATGGGTTATTTGTCGTAAAGGGTAGGGCTGCGGGGGAGGGTTTCGGTAGAATCCGCGCCGCGGTCGTCGGTCTGGCGTTCGCCATTCCGGTTTAGATTGAGGTCTGTGATGCACTTGATGACGCTGTTTACCGCCCATCCCGCCAAACTGATCAACCTGCTGGCCCTGCTGTTGGCCTTTCCGGGCAGTTGGCTGTTGCACGCGACCCGTCGTCGCGAACAACGGGCGATGGCCAGTATTGCGGCCCAGCGCCAGAGTCAGCCGGATCAAGAGCCGGTGCTCGATTGGGCAACCCTGCGCATGAACCGCTTCTTCTACCGCTTCGGCTTTGCCTGTCTGGGCCTGGCGTTGCTGGTGTCCTGGATCAGCACCCGCTACTGAACGAAAAACGGCGCCCGAGGGCGCCGTTCTTGTATCCGGCCGAAACCGCTTACAGCGGCAAACCAGCCTTGACCCGGTACTGATTGCGCACCGGCGTCGCATATTGCAGCACCAGATACGGACGGTGCTCCTCAGGGCACGCGTCCAGACGGCTTTGCCATTCTTCCTGGGCCTTGGCCAGTTCCTCGGCACCGAACACGTCGGCGGCCTTCGGTACGTTCAACTGCGGATCGGCATCCGCCCACTGCGCGTACGCCAGGTAATGCACCGGGAACAACCGGTAACCGCCGAGAATCTGCTTGTCCATCTCGACCGCCAATTGCTTGGTGTCTTCGAACAGCTCGGTGATCGGCGCGGCGAAGTTCACGTGAACCCGGCCCTTGTAGCCGGTGATGCCCTTGGCGATGCTCACGTCATCCTCGCCCGGCGCCTTGCTGTAGGTGCCGGTGGTGGCGCGGATGTACAGCTCGCGGGCCTTGGCCTGGTCGCACGGGTCGTATTCGTAGCTGATCGACACCGGGGTCAGGTTCAGCGACTGGATGACCTCGCCGAACGGCTCGTCCTTGCGGCTCATGTGGAACATCTTGAGGATCGCCGACTCGGTACGGTCGTCGCCGTCCTTGGCCCGGCCTTCGGCCTGGGCGATCCAGATCGAAGCGCAATCGTTGCGAATCGAGTGGTTGATGTAGGCCGACAGCAACTGGTACGCGGCCATTTTCTCGCGGCGCCCGGTGATCGAACGGTGAACGATGAAGCTTTTGTTCAAGCGCATCAGGTCGCTGACGAAAGGTTTTTGCAGCAGGTTGTCGCCAATCGCGATGCGCGGGGTCGGCAGGCCGGCGTGGTACACCGCATAGTTGACGAAGGCCGGGTCCATTACGATATCGCGGTGGTTGGCGATGAACAGGTAAGCACTGCCGGACTTGAATTGCTCGACACCGGTGTAGGTCACGCCGTCGGTGGCGCGCTCGATGGTGTGGTCGACGTAGAACTCGACCTTGTCCTGCAAAGTCGCCACTGACGTCACGTCGGCGAACTCACGACGCAGCCGATGGGCTATAAGTGGTTTGAGCATCCAGCCGAAGGCACCGGCGAAACGCGGGAAGCGGAAGTGGGTGAGGATATCTAGAAACGCCTTGTCGCCGAGCAGTCTTGCCAGTACCGCAGGTACTTCGCTGTCGTCGTAAGGTCGGATGGCATCGAATTCGCCCATCATGCTCTCTTGTTGGAAACGGCTAGGGTAAGTAAAGGTTTTGATCGAAAACCAACGGGGCACGGTCTGAAAAAGTAGCCAGACAAAAATAGCCCTGCAAATAGACCGGCGATTATACGCACAAGTCACCCGGGAGACCGCGATGCTGGAAAGCGCACTGTATGAATGTCCGTACTGTGGGGAGGAAGTCGAGACGACAGTGGACCTGTCGGCGGGTGATCAGACCTATATTGAAGACTGTCAGGTATGTTGCCGGCCAATTACGTTCGTCCTGCAGGTCGATGGCCAGGACTGGTTTCTGGAAGTCTTCAGCGAAAACGAGTGAGGTGCGCCCATGCAGCGAATCTACGAGCCGGAAAACCTGATGGAAGGCGAAATGCTCAAGGGCATGCTCGCCAGCGAAGGTATCGAGGCGCATCTGGTCGGGCGCGATCTGCTCGGGGGCACGGGCGAGTTGCCGATCTTCGGCTTGCTCGGGCTGTCGGTCGAGAACGATCAGGCTGAATACGCCCGCGAACTGATCAGCGCGTACAATGCTGCGCTGCCGCTGCCCGGCGATGAACCGGAGAGCTTCCCCGGTACGCTGGTCTGTTAGGCTGGCGTTCGTTTTATTCTTGAGTCGTGTTGCCCCATGTGTGGACGTTATGCCCTGTTTCGCTGGAACCGCGATTTCGCGAACCTGCCAGGTTTTCCTGCCGATCAGCAGGCGCAGTGGAACATTTCCCCCAACGATTCGGTGTTGATGCTGCGCGCCGAACCCGACGGCCAGCGCACGCTGGCCCGTGCTCGTTGGGGGCTGACACCGCCGTGGCTGACTGACCTGTCACGTACGCCGGCCCACGCCCGGGCCGAAACCGTCGCCGAACAACCGATGTTCCGCGAAGCCCTGCGCCTGCGCCGTTGCCTGCTGCCGGCCAACGGCTTTTACGAATGGCGCGGCACCACGCGCAAGCGCCCGTACTGGCTGACGCCGGGGGAAGGCTCTTCACTGTTTTTCGCGGCGATCTGGGAGGCGTACCCGGTGCAGGAGCAGGTCTGGCTCAGCACTGCGGTGATCACGCAGCCTGCGGCCAGTCAGCGCCGGCCGTTGATTCTCGATGAGGCGGGGCAGGCGGCGTGGCTTGATCCTGAAACGCCGTTGCATGTCCTGCAAGGCCTGCTCGCCAGTGAACCTGCGGTGTTGCGCGAGCGGGTGCTGGCGAACATGGTCAATGATCCGAAGCTCAACGGGCCGGAGTGTTTGACTCCGGCCTAGCGGCAGATCAAAAGCCTCCCCTCACCCTAACCCTCCCGAAACGTCGGACCGCCCGGAGGGAGAGGGGACTGA
>NZ_JBSVWF010000103.1:0-10384 GCF_054071635.1 Pseudomonas sp. SDO52101_S400
AATGAATCAGGTGACTGACACAATGCTTTCGCGAGCAAGCCCGCTCCCACAGAGGGAAATTTGTTGTGTGCGTAATAACAGGGAACTACTCGGTACTGCCGAGCCCTTGCCAGTGCTTGAGCCCGATAAAGATGAAGCGTAACTGCTGGGTAATCTTCGCTTGGGGCGTCAGATGCTCCGGCAGGGCTTCGGCGGGCGGGTCGATGATGTCCGGCAGGGTGGCGAACACTGATTTGACGATCAGGTCGGCCATCACGCTGAGACCCTCACGATTCAGGTGCTGGAGCTTGGGCATCAAGGCCAGATCCGCCGCCAGGTCGGAGCTGATGTTCTCGCGCAAGCGACCAATGGCCTGCCGCACCGGCAATGATCCGCCGTACTGCTCACGAGCCAGAAACAGGAATTGCGAACGGTTGGCGCTGACCACGTCGAGGAAGATCCGCACCGACGCATCGATGATTCCGCCCATGACGAATTCGTTGTGGCGCACCAGGCGGATGGTTTCGCGAAAGGTCTGGCCGACTTCGCTGACCAGCACCAGGCCAAGTTCGTCCATGTCGGCGAAATGCCGGTAGAAACCGGTGGGCACGATGCCGGCGGTTTTCGTTACTTCACGCAGGCTCAGGCTGCCGAATCCTCGGCCGCTTTCCATCAAGTGGCGGGCAGCGTCCATCAGGGCGTTGCGGGTTTGTTGTTTCTGTTCGGCGCGGGGCAGCATCGCAAGGGTGTGTTCTTAGTCAAGACAAGCGCCGCACTCTAGCAAATCGGCTTTGTCGGCGTCGAACGGCAGCGGGGGAGATGGAAGCGGGAAATCGCGACTTCTTTATACAGGCTGCTGAAAAGTCAAAAGCCCAATCCGGGGATTGGGCTTTTTTTCCAGGCCGCCACGGGCTTAGCTCAAAGCGCTGTTGCGTTCGATCACACGGTCACCACCACCTTCGGCCAGGGTTTGACCTTGTGGGGTTTTGTCGTAGCCATCGGCAGCCAGGGTCTGACCTTGTGGGGTCTTGTCGTAGCCGTCAGCAGCGAGGGTCTGGCCTTGTGGAGTGCGATCGGAACCATCGGCTGCAAGGGTTTGACCTTGTGGAGTGCGATCCGAGCCGTCTTGAACCAGACCTTTCTCTTCCAGACGATCACGGCCACCTTCAGCTACGGTTTGACCTTGTGGGGTCTTGTCATAGCCATCTTGAACCAGACCTTTTTCTTCCAGGCGGTTACGACCGTTTTCAGCCAGGGTCTGGCCTTGTGGAGTGCGGTCCGAACCGTCAGCGGCAACAGTCTGGCTGAACACCGAGTGGCTGGATTTCACTTGCGGGGTAGCCTGGTCGGCGGCTGGCAGAGCGAAAGCGGTGCTGGCCAGCATCGAGAGGGTAAGACTGAACAGAAGTTGGCGTTTCATGATGGGTTGCTCCTTGGGAGGGCGATAAAGTGGGTACGAGGGCAATGCTACTCTCGATAAGTCGATATAAAAGTTCATAAACACAATGGTAATAATCAACAGAATTGATTGTTCGCTCGGGAGGCTCTAGCTCGGGCGTTTCAGGCGGGCGGTTTTGCACAGTGGTGGGTATTTTCCACCCACTTGCGCTCCGCAAAAGTGCGGGGGCGGTAACGCCGAGTCGACTGATCGGTCAGAATGGCCACCGTTTTTTGGCCTCGATGGGCTTTCGATTAAACCTGCGGGCTGTTTGTCAGTCGTAGACTTCATGAGGGCCCCCTAAGGCCCGTCGTTTCAGCGGTGTCGATCCGCCGTCGTTTTCAGGAGCTTTGTGCAATGACGCGCACGCGTAAAATTTTCGCCTGGACCTTCGCCACTCTTGTGCTGTTGCTGGCGGTGTTGGTCCTGATCATCGTGTTCTTCGACTGGAACCGCATCAAACCGCCGCTCAACGCCAAAGTTTCGGAAGAACTGCACCGACCGTTCGCCATCAACGGCAACCTCGCCGTGGTCTGGCAGCGAGAACCGGACGAGGGCGGCTGGCGCGCCTGGGTGCCGTGGCCGCATGTGGTGGCCGAAGACCTGACCCTGGGCAACCCGGACTGGTCGAAGCAGCCGCAGATGGTCACGCTCAAGCGGGTCGAACTGCGCATTTCGCCGCTGGCACTGCTGGCACAACGGGTGACGATCCCGCGTATCGACCTGACTGAACCCAACGCGCAATTGCAGCGTTTGGCCGATGGCCGCGCCAACTGGACGTTCAAGTTCGATCCCAAGGACCCGAACGCCGAGCCCTCGAACTGGGTGGTGGACATCGGGGCCATCGGTTTCGACAAGGGCCATGTCACTCTGGACGACCAGACCCTCAAGACCAATCTCGACCTGTTGATCGATCCGCTGGGCAAACCGATTCCCTTCAGCGAAATTGTCGGCGACAAAGCGGCGAAAACCGCCTTGGAAAAGGGCGGCGCACCGCAGGATTACGCGTTCGCCTTGAAAGTCACCGGCCAGTATCACGGTCAGAAACTCGCCGGCCAAGGCAAGATCGGCGGACTGCTGGCCTTGCAGGATGCGGCCAAACCGTTCCCGCTGCAGGCCCAGGCGAAGGTCGGCGACACCAGCATCGAACTCGCCGGCACCCTGACCGATCCGCTGAACCTCGGCGCCCTCGACCTGCGCCTGAAACTGGCGGGCGCCAGCCTCGGCAATCTCTATCCGCTGACCGGCGTCACCCTGCCGGACACGCCGCCGTACTCCACCGACGGTCATTTGATCGCCAAACTGCATGAGCCGGACGGCGCGCAGTTCCGCTATGAACAGTTCAACGGCAAGATCGGCGGCAGCGACATCCACGGCGACCTGGCCTACGTCGCCAGCAAGCCGCGCCCCAAACTCAGTGGTGCGTTGCTGTCCAATCAACTGCTGTTCGCCGACCTCGCACCGTTGATCGGTGCCGACTCCAATGACAAGCAAAAGGCCCGCGGTGGTGAAAGCAAACAACCGGCGGACAAAGTGCTGCCGGTGGAGGAGTTCAAGACCGAGCGCTGGCGCGACATGGACGCCGACGTCGAGTTCACCGGCAAACGCATCGTCCACAGCGAGAAGCTGCCGTTCACCGACCTTTATACCCACCTCAAACTCAACGACGGCGAACTGAGCCTGGAACCGCTGCGTTTCGGCGTGGCTGGCGGCAATCTCGATGCGCAGATCCGCCTCAACGGCCGCACCGAGCCGCTGGAAGGCCGGGCAAAACTGACCGCGCGCAAGTTCAAGCTCAAGCAGCTCTTCCCGACCTTCGAACCGATGAAGACCAGTTTCGGCGAGCTCAACGGCGATGCCGACATCAGCGGTCGCGGTAACTCGGTGGCCAAGCTGCTGGGCGGTGCCAACGGCAACCTGAAGATGCTGATCAACGACGGCGCGATCAGCCGTGAATTGATGGAGCTGGCAGGACTCAACGTCGGCAACTACGTGGTCGGCAAGGTCTTTGGCGACAAGGAAGTGAAGATCAACTGCGCAGCGGCGGACTTCGACATCAAGACTGGCCTGGCGACCACCCGCCTGTTCGTGTTCGACACCGAGAACGCGATCATCTACATCGACGGCACGGCGAACATGGCCACCGAGCAACTGGACCTGACGGTGACGCCGGAATCCAAGGGCTGGCGCCTGATTTCCCTGCGCTCACCGTTGTATGTACGCGGCAAGTTCATCAAGCCTGACGCCGGGGTGAAAGCGGTGCCGTTGATGCTGCGCGGTGCCGGCATGGTCGCGCTGGGCGTGATCGCCGCGCCGGCGGCGGGACTGCTGGCGCTGGTGGCGCCGAGCGGTGGCGAGCCTAATCAGTGCGCGCCGCTGCTGGAGCAGATGAGGGCGGGCAAGGCACCGGTGACTGTAAAACCTACCCGATAATCCGCACAGGATCGTAGCCTCCGACAAAGGCTACGATCGCGGCGACAGTCCCGAGAGCAGCGCCTCTTCGCGCAGCCAGGCAAAAAACGCCTTCACCGGTGGATGCCGCTCGCGGCCCGGTACGCAAAGTGCGCTGTAACCGGCACCGTCGACCTGCACCTCGCCCTTGTACGGCACCAGCAGACCGCTGGCGACGCTCTCCGACACCAGAATATTGCTCGCCAGCACCAGCCCTTGCCCGGCGATGGCCGCTTGCAGGGCGTAATGCTCTTCATCGTATTCACGGATCGCCGGGTGCTGATTCAGCCAGTTCTCGCCTGACTGCGCGCACCACGCCTCCCAGCCATGGGCGTAGAGTTTCGAGTTGTGCCAGCGCACGCTGATCAGCGCCGGTGTGCGGCGGGCGGCCAGCGCCACCTGTTCCGGCGAGCCATACACGCCGAACGACTCATCGAACAGGCACAACCCGTAGAGGTTCGGGTAGTCATCGAGGCTGTAGCGCAACACCAGGTCGACGCTGGCGTCCTGATGCAGGTCGATCACTTCGCAGTGGGTGTCCAGCCGCACATTGATGTTCGGATGCCTGGCGTAAAACCGCCCCAGTCGCGGCACCAGCCACAGCGCGGCGAAGGCGGCGGTGGTCGACAGTGTCAGGCTGCTGCCGCTGCGCTGCGGGCGCAGGGTATCGACGCTTTGCGCCACTTCCAGAAACGCGCCGTGCAGGCTGCGGAACAGCCGCTCGCCCCCCTCGGTCAGGCGCACCTGACGCGGCAGGCGTTCGAACAGCGCCACGCCGAGCCAGTCCTCCAGCGAGCGGATCTGATGGGAAATCGCCGTCGGCGTGACCGCCAGTTCTTCGGCGGCCGCCTTGAAACTCAACAGGCGCGAGGCGGATTCGAACGCGCGCAGTGCGGTCAGCGGCAATGAAGCGAACATGGAAACTCCATGGATGAATTCATTTCATCCAGACTGATTTTTGCTCATTTGAGGCGATGACGTGGGCACTGCAATCTGGCGCCACACAGCCACTCAAGTCTAGTCCCAAGGAGTTTCAGATGAGCAAGATTCTTGCGATCCATGCCAGCCCTCGCGGTGAGCGCTCCCATTCGCGGCGCCTGGCGGAAAGTTTTCTCAGCGCCTGGCAAGTTCGTCATCCGCAGGCGCAAGTCACTCGCCGCGAGGTTGGGCGTGCACTGATTCCAGCGGTCAACGAGGCGTTTGTCGCCGCGGCGTTCTACCCGGAGCCCGAAGCACGACCGCTGTCGATGCAGGCCGATCTGGCCCTCAGCGATCAACTGGTGGACGAGTTGTTCGAGCACGACCTGCTGCTGATTTCCACGCCGATGTACAACTTCAACGTGCCCAGCGGCCTCAAGGCCTGGGTCGATCAGATCGTGCGTCTGGGCCTGACGTTCGATCACACCCTGGACAACGGCATCGCCCAGTACACGCCGCTGTTGCACGGCAAGAAAGCGCTGATCGTCACCAGTCGCGGCGGTTTCGGTTTCGGCCCGGGTGGCGAGCTGGAGGCGATGAACCACGCCGATCCATGGCTGCGCACGGCGCTGGGTTTCATCGGCATCAACGACGTAAGGGTGGTCGCGGCCGAGGGCGAAGAATCCGCCGAGCGCACCTTCGCGGTGTCGGTGGCCGAGGCCGAGCAGCGCTTGCTCGACCTGGCCCGGGAGTTTTAGGTGGCCTGGGCTTTCCTTCTGATCGCGGCGGCGTTTGAAGTCACCTTCGCCATGGGCATGAAGTACGCCGAGGGTTTCACCCGGTTGTGGCCGTCGTTGATGACTGTAGTCGCGGCGGTGGGCGGGATTTACTTCCTGACCCTGGCCATGCGCGAGTTGCCGGTGAGCATCGCTTACCCGATCTGGACCGCCATCGGCTCGCTGGGCACGGTGTTTTTCGGCTTTGCGCTGTTGGGCGAGAGTCTGACGCTGGTGAAATTGCTGTCGGTGGGGCTGATTGTGGCGGGGGTGGTGGGGCTGAAGTAGGCTGGTCGTGCAGTTGTCATCATCGAGGAGGATGCTTGGCGGGCGTTTTGCACGTCATGCATCCACCCACCGACCACAGGGATGTCTGCCCATGTCGCAGGATTCGGCCACACGTTATCCACTGGTGCTGGTGCCGGGAATGCTCGGGTTTATCCGGCTGGTGCTGTACCCGTACTGGTACGGGATCATCGCCGCTTTGCGCCGGGGTGGTGCGACGGTGATTGCGGTGCAGGTGTCGCCGCTCAATTCCACCGAAGTGCGTGGTGAGCAACTGCTGGCGCGGATCGATGAAATCCTGCGCGAGACCGGCGCCGCGAAGGTCAATCTGTTTGGCCACAGCCAAGGCTCGCTGACGGCGCGTTACGCAGCGGCGAAGCGCCCGGATCTGGTGGCGTCGGTGACGTCGGTGGCCGGGCCCAATCATGGTTCGGAACTTGCCGACTATCTGGCGAAACACTATCCGGCGGACAGCGCCCGGGGCCGCATTCTTGAGGCGCTGTTGCGTTTTGTCGGTTGGCTGATGGCACTTTTGGAAACCGGTTACCACGGGCCGAAACTGCCGGTGGATATTCACGCTTCGCACAACTCCCTGACCACCGAAGGCGTGGCGCTGTTCAACCAGCGTTATCCACAGGGTTTGTCTGACACCTGGGGCGGGCACGGGCCGGAAGAGGTCAACGGCGTGCGTTATTACTCGTGGTCCGGCACCTTGCAGCCGGGCAAGACCGACCGCGGTGGCAACCTGTTCGACGGCACCAACCGCAGCTGTCGGTTGTTCGCCAAGACCTTCGTGCGCGAGCCGGGACAGTGCGACGGCATGGTCGGACGCTACAGCTCGCACCTGGGCACGGTGATCGGTGATGACTACCCGATGGATCACTTCGACATCGTCAACCAGTCACTGGGACTGGTCGGCAAAGGCGCGGACCCGGTGCGGCTGTTCGTCGAGCACGCGGCGCGGTTGAAAGCCGCCGGGGTCTAGGCGGCGCTCGGGGTGCGGGAGCGACCGAGGACGGTCGTCCAGCGCTCTGAAAGAATCACCCCGCCCAGTGTCAGCAAGCCACCGACCAGGTGATACAGCGCCAGTTGTTCCTTCAGCACCACCGCGGCAATCAGCGCCGTGATCAACGGCAGCAGGTTGAAGAACAGCGTGGTCCGGCTCGGCCCCAGGCGCTGTACGGCCTGCATCCACGCCAGCGGCGCGAGCATCGAGGCCAGCAGACATGCATACAGCACCAGCGGAATGTTCTGCAGGGTCAGGCCGGTTTTCGGCGACACGGCATACAGCGGAAACAGCACCACCACCGCCACCAGCACCTGCAAGTACAGCAACACCAGTGGCGGCAGGCGCAGTTGCCATTTCTTCAGCAGGGTGCTGTAGATCGCGTAGGCGAGGGTCGCGATCAGCATCATTGCGTCCCCCAGGTTCACCCCGTGTTGCAGCAGCGCGCCGAGGCTGCCGGACGACACCACCACCAGCACACCGGCGAATGACAGCACCGCACCGACCAGCGCGCCGGCAGTCAGGCGTTGGCCGAGGCTGATAATCGCCATGGCCAGCGACATCAACGGCATCAGCGACAGGATGATGCCCATGTTGGTGGCGCTGGTCATGGTCGCGGCGAAGTAGGCCAGGCTCTGGTAGACCGCCATGCCGAGCACGCCGAGGATGAAAATCCTGCCCAGGTTCGGGCGGATCTGCGGCCAGTGCGCAATCACCTTCCTGAGCATGAACGGGGTGAACAGCACGCCGGCCAGCAGCCAGCGGTAGAAGCCGATCTCGGCGGGAAAGATCGCACCGACGGCAAGCTTGTTGATCACGGTGTTGCCGGCCCAGATGAAAATCGCCAGCAGGGGAAACGCGTATTGCATGGGAAGAGAAACCAGTACGTTGATGAACGGTGATTATCCCCTGTCTGGATGCAGGCCTATACTGCGAACCGGACAACCTGCCTCTGATTCCGGACAGCATGAACAGTAAACACATCGATCTGCTGGATTTCAGCGAACTGCCGTCGGCGGTGTATTTCCGCTACGCCGACTTCAATGCCCACGAATACGCTGCGCCGCACCGCCACCCGTGGGGCACGCTGGAATACGCGGCCCACGGCGTGTTGCACATGGATGTCGACGGCAGCCGCTTCATGTCGCCGCCGCAATACGCGGTGTGGGTGCCGCCGCAGGTCGAACACAGTTTCTACAGTCATCAGCCGGTCAACTATCGGGCGGTGTGCCTGGCGCCCGAGGTGTGCGCGGATTTGCCGGCGCAGGCCTGCACCCTGGCGATCAGCGACATCCTCAAGGCAATCCTCAAGGACTTCGCCGCCCGGGATGTGAAGATCCCCGCGTTCGATGCCGACCAGCGCCTGGCCCAGGTGCTGGTCGATCAGTTGCGGCAGGCGCCGGTTCATCAGTGTTACCTGCCGTACGCCAGCAGCCCCGGATTGCTGACCATCCTCGAAACCCTGCAGGCCGAGCCCGGCAACAACGAGCCGCTGGCGCACTGGGCGGCGCAGGTGCATGTCAGCGAGCGCACCCTGGCCCGGCAATTCGTGCGGGAGTTGGGGATGAGTTTCGGTGAGTGGCGCCAGCGCCTGCGCTATCTCGCGGCCATCGAGGCGCTGGAAAGTACGCGCAGCGTGCAGGAAATCGCCTTCGATCTTGGCTACAGCAGCGGCTCGGCCTTTATCGCCATGTTTGCCCGGCAGGCCGGGTGTACGCCGGAACAATACCGGCGCAGTCACCTTGAGGGTAGGAAGGTGTAACAAGCTTTGACTACACTCAGCCGGAGGCCGCCTCCATCGATGCGGCGACAAGGAGAAAACTCCATGAAGATGTTGCGTGTCCCTTTGTTGATGATCGGTCTGCTGCTGTGCTCCCAGGGTTTTGCCGCCACGGCGCAACAGAACAAGATGACCACTTGCAACGCCGACGCCACGGCCAAGAGCCTGAAAGGCGATGAGCGCAAAACCTTCATGAGCACTTGCCTGAAGGCAGCGCCGGCGGCCAACGACGCCAAGACCCTGACCCCGCAACAGGAAAAGATGAAAACCTGTAATGCCGATGCCAAGACCAAGGCGCTGACCGGCGATGCGCGCAAGACCTTTATGAGTGATTGTCTGAAGAAGAAATAAAGCGGATTTAGGTGGTGACTGGCAGATGTGTCCGGCTTGGGATCCAGGCCCTCACCCTAACCCTCTCCCAGGGGGAGAGGGGACCGAACGCGGGATGTCGGAGTTATCCGTCGACCTGAGCTTGCGGTGCTGAATCCGGAATCGACCGGGTCTGTCAGGTTGTAAATGTTCTCTAAATTGACGCGGTCCGTTCCCTCTCCCTCCGGGAGAGGGCTAGGGTGAGGGCTGGGCCGCAAGTCAGACACCAAACCCACAAACACCGCATATCCCTAGTGCTCCCCAAGGATCGCTGGCAGACTGCCAATCCTTTTACGCCGTTCGTTTTGAGGCTGTATGCCAACGTTTTCTGAGCGTCATGTTGTGTTCTGGGTCAGTTGCATCATCATTTTCGGCGGTTTGCTGCTGGCATTGCCGCTGCGCTTGTTGCCCAGTCTGCTGGCCGGGTTGCTGGTGTTCGAACTGGTCAACATGCTGACCCCGCAACTGCAACGACTGATCGAAGGCCGTCGCGCGCGCTGGCTGGCGGTAGCGTTGCTGGGCACGCTGGTGGTGAGTGTGCTGGCGCTGATCTTTGCCGGGGCTATCAGTTTCCTGCTGCACGAGGCGGAAAATCCCGGGGCTTCCCTCGACAAATTCATGGGCGTGGTTGACCGCGCACGCGGGCAACTGCCACCGTTTATCGATAGCTACCTGCCCGCCAGCGCCGCCGAGTTCCGTGTGGCCATCGGTGAATGGGCGAGCAAGCATTTGTCCGAACTGCAACTGGTGGGCAAAGACGCGGCGCACATGTTCGTGACCTTGCTGATCGGCATGGTGCTCGGTGCGATCATCGCGTTGCAGCGAGTGCCGGACGTCACCAAGCGCAAGCCGCTGGCGGCCGCGCTGTTCGATCGTCTGCATCTGCTGGTTCAGGCGTTTCGCAACATCGTTTTCGCGCAGATCAAGATTTCCCTGCTCAATACATTCTTCACCGCGATCTTCCTGGCGGTGATCCTGCCGCTGTTCGGAATCAAGCTGCCGCTGACCAAGACCCTGATCGTGCTGACGTTCCTGCTCGGGCTGTTGCCGGTGATCGGTAATCTGATGTCGAACACGCTGATCACCATCGTCGGCCTGTCGCTGTCGATCTGGGTGGCGATTGCAGCGCTGGGCTACCTGATCTTTATCCACAAGCTCGAATACTTCCTCAACGCACGCATCGTCGGCGGGCAGATCAGTGCCAAGTCCTGGGAGTTGCTGCTGGCGATGCTGGTGTTCGAGGCCGCGTTCGGCCTGCCGGGGGTGGTGGCGGGGCCGATTTATTACGCGTATCTGAAGAGTGAGTTGAAGCTGGGCGGGATGGTTTGATCCAGGCCTTGTAGCGTTCTCGCCGGCCCTTCGCGAGCAAGCCCGCTCCCACA
>NZ_JBSVWF010000104.1:0-10043 GCF_054071635.1 Pseudomonas sp. SDO52101_S400
CCAAAGGAGATTTGTGAACGACACAGATCCAATGTGGGAGCGAGCCTGCTCGCGAATGGGGCTACTCGGTTGTCAGACCTGCGCCTGAGCCCCTTCGAACCACGCCAGCTTCTCGCGTAGTTGCACTACTTCGCCGACGATCACCAGCGTCGGCGCATGGACTTCATGCTCCGCCACCAGACGCGGCAGGTCGGCCAGCGTGCCGGTGAAGACCCGCTGATTGACCGTGGTGCCCTGCTGGATCAGCGCTGCCGGGGTATCGGCTGCACGACCATGCTTGATCAACTGCTCGCAGATGATCGGCAACCCCACCAGGCCCATGTAGAACACCAGCGTCTGCGCCGGCGCGACGAGGTCGGCCCACGGCAAATCGGTGGAACCGTCCTTCAAGTGACCCGTGACGAAACGCACCGACTGCGCGTAATCGCGATGGGTCAGCGGAATCCCGGCATACGCCGCGCAACCGCTGGCCGCCGTGATGCCTGGCACCACCTGGAACGGGATGCCATGGGCCGCCAGTTCCTCGATCTCTTCGCCGCCACGGCCGAAGATGAACGGATCGCCGCCCTTCAACCGCACCACGCGCTTGCCAGCCTTGGCCAGATCCACCAGTTGCTGGTTGATCTGATCCTGCGGCACGGCGTGATCGGCGCGGCGCTTGCCGACGTAAACGCGTTCGGCGTCGCGACGGCACAGCTCAAGAATCGCCGGCGCCACCAGGCGGTCGTACAGCACCACGTCGGCTTGCTGCATCAGGCGCAAGGCGCGGAAGGTCAGCAGATCCGGATCACCCGGCCCTGCGCCCACCAGATACACCTCACCGGTCGTGACCATGGCTTCGCCGTCAATCTTGGCTTGCAGCAAACGTTCGGCTTCGGCGCCCTGTCCGGCCAGTTGACGGTCGGCAATCGGCCCCTGGAACACGTCTTCCCAAAATCCCCGCCGCTGCTGCACATCAGGGAACAGACCTTTGACCTGATCGCGAAACCGCGCGGCCAGACCGGCCAGATGTCCGTAGGTCGAGGGAATCCAGGTTTCGATCTTGGCGCGGATCAGCCGGGCCAGCACGGGTGCATCGCCGCCACTGGAGACCGCGATGATCAGCGGTGAACGATCGACGATCGCCGGGAAGATCACGCTGCACAGCGCCGGCGCATCCACCACGTTGACCGGCACGCAGCGCCGATGGGCATCGGCGGAGACTTGCGCGTTCAAGGCTTCATCGTCGGTGGCGGCAATGATCAGCCCGCAACCGTCCAGATCCGACTCTACGTAACCACGCAACCGGCATTCACCACCACTGGTGGAAACCAGCTCACGCAGTTGCGCTTCGATTTCAGGTGCGACCACCTGCAGCAGCGCACCGGCATCGGCCAGCAGGCGGGATTTGCGCAAGGCAATTTCCCCCCCACCGACAACCAACACACGACTGCCGCGCAGGTTGTGAAACAGCGGCAGATATTTCATTTAGCCGATGACCTCAAGGCCACCCATGTACGGTTTCAGCACATCCGGGACTCGGATCGAACCGTCGGCCTGCTGGTAGTTTTCCAGCACGGCAACCAGCGTACGACCGACCGCCAGACCGGAACCGTTCAGTGTGTGAACCAGCTCAGGCTTGCCGGTTTCCGGATTACGGAAACGCGCCTGCATGCGGCGGGCCTGGAAGTCGCCGCAGTTGGAGCACGACGAGATTTCACGGTATTTGTCCTGGCTCGGGATCCACACTTCCAGGTCGTACGTCTTGACCGCGCTGAAGCCCATGTCGCCGGTGCACAGCGCCAGGGTACGGTAAGGCAGGCCCAGCAGTTGCAGGACTTTCTCGGCGTTGGCAGTCAGGCTTTCCAGCGCGTCCATAGACGTCGACGGCTCGACGATCTGGACCATCTCGACCTTGTCGAACTGGTGCTGACGGATCATGCCTCGAGTGTCACGACCCGACGCACCGGCTTCGCTGCGGAAGCACGGGGTGTGGGCAACGAACTTGATCGGCAGCTGTTTCGAATCGACGATTTCACCGGCCACGATGTTGGTCAGCGACACTTCGGCGGTCGGGATCAGGTACAGATCGGCTTCGCCTTCGCGGGCGATCTTGAACAGGTCTTCTTCGAACTTCGGCAATTGACCGGTGCCTTGCAGCGCCGGGGCCTGAACCAGATAAGGCGTGTAAGCCTCTTCGTAGCCGTGCTCGGTGACGTGCAGGTTGATCATGAACTGCGCCAGTGCGCGGTGCAGACGGGCAATCGGGCCACGCAGCAGCGCGAAACGTGCGCCGGACAGCTTGGCCGCAGTTTCGAAGTCGAGCCAGCCGAACTTCTCGCCCAGGGCCACGTGGTCCTGAACCGGGAAGTCGAAGGCAGTCGGGGTGCCCCAGCGGCGGACTTCGACGTTGCCGTCTTCATCTTCACCGACCGGTACCGATTCGTGAGGCAGATTCGGAATGCCCAGCAGGATCGAATCCAGTTCGGTCTGGATCGCGTCCAGCTCGACTTTACCGGCGCTCAGTTCACCCGCCATGCGCTCGACGTCCGCCATCAGCGGCGCGATGTCTTCGCCGCGCTGCTTGGCCTGACCGATGGATTTGGAACGCGCGTTACGCTCAGCCTGCAGTGCTTCGGTGCGGGTCTGGACGGTCTTGCGCTGTTCTTCCAGCGCTTCGATGCGCGCGACATCCAGGGCAAAGCCACGGGAAGCCAGGCGGTCCGCTACGTCCTGAAGGTTGCTACGTAACAGTTTGGAATCGAGCATGTCGGTTTCTCGTTATCAAAGTTTGGTCAGGGACAGGCCGGCCCACGTCGCGAGCAGCCCGCCGAATACGCTGATGGCCGCATAGCCCAGGGCCAGCGGCACTTGCCCGCTTTCCAGCAGGCGCACCGTATCCAGTGAAAAAGATGAAAAAGTCGTCAGCCCCCCGAGGAAGCCGACCATCAACCCGGCGCGCACCTCAATGGGCACTTCCGGGCGTATCAAAAACAGGCCGTACAACACGCCGATCAACAGGCAGCCCACGATATTAACGGCCAGCGTCGCGGTATAGAAGTGCCGCGGCCAATTGGCGTTGATCCAGTTGCCCGTGGCGAACCGCAACAAGGTACCTGCAATCCCGCCGACCGAGACCGCAACAATCAGTGGAATCACTATTTTCTCCGCTGTCGGGGGCTTAAACGATCAAGTTGGGCGAGGTGGTTGAGCTTCTCGCCGATCTTCAACTCCAGGCCACGGGGCACCGGTTGATAGAACGGGATAGGGTCGAGCTCTTCCGGAAAGTAGTCTTCGCCGGCCGCGTAGGCGTCCGGTTCATCGTGGGCATAGCGGTACTCGTCGCCATAACCCAGTTGTTTCATCAGTTTGGTCGGTGCGTTGCGCAAATGCAGCGGCACTTCCAGCGAGCCATGTTCGGCAGCAGCCCGCAGCGCGGTCTTGAAGCCCATGTACACCGCGTTGCTTTTCGGAGCGCAAGCCAGATACGTAATGGCCTGGGCCACGGCGAGCTCGCCCTCGGGGCTGCCGAGACGCTCCTGCACTTCCCATGCTGCAAGGCACAAACTCAGGGCGCGCGGGTCGGCATTGCCGATGTCTTCGCTGGCCATGCGCACCACGCGTCGGGCCAGGTACAGCGGATCGCATCCGCCGTCGATCATCCGCGCAAACCAGTACAGCGCGCCGTCCGGGTTCGAACCGCGCACCGATTTGTGCAATGCGGATATCTGGTCGTAGAACGCTTCGCCGCCCTTGTCGAACCGCCGACGGGTGTCGCCGAGCAAGCTTTGCAGCAGCTCGGTGCCCATCTCGCTGTGGTCGTCGGCCAGGTCCGAGGCGTTTTCCAAAAGGTTCAGCAGGCGCCGGCCATCGCCATCGGCGGCGGACAACAACATCTGGAAGCCTTCATCACTCAGAGTCAGGTGACGCTTGCCCAGGCCACGCTCTTCGGTGAGTGCACGGTGCACCAGTTTGCGCAGCGCCGCCTCGTCCAGGCTCTTGAGTACGTAGACTCGTGCCCGTGACAGCAACGCGTTGTTCAATTCAAAGGAAGGGTTTTCGGTAGTGGCCCCGATGAAGATCAGCGTGCCGTCTTCAACGTAAGGCAGAAAAGCGTCCTGCTGGGACTTGTTGAAGCGGTGAACTTCGTCGACAAACAGGATAGTACGCTTGCCGTACTGGCCGGCCTGCTGCTTGGCGATTTCCACCGCCTGACGGATTTCCTTTACCCCGGCCAATACGGCCGAGACCGTTTCGAAATGCGCATCCGAGACTTCCGCCAGCAACCGCGCCAGGGTGGTTTTGCCCACGCCCGGCGGGCCCCAGAAGATCATCGAATGCAGGGCACCCTGCTCCAGCGCTTCGCGCAGTGGTTTGCCGCGAGCGAGCACGTGTTCCTGACCGACGTACTCATCCAGATTGGTCGCCCGCAAGCGGGCGGCCAGTGGCTGGGCAATCGGTGCACTGCGAAACAGATCCATCACGTACCGTTGAAACCTCTGTGTTTATTCCTGGATCACATCGGCACCCTTGGGGATGTCGAACTTGAATTTCGATGCCGGGACCGCTTCGTTGGCCTTCACCCCGGTGAACAGGATGTTGGTGCGCTGGCCGACGCTGTCGATCAGTTGCATGTCATTGACCAGACCGTTGCGGAACGACAGGCGCAGGCTGTCGAACAGGGTGTCCTTGGTTTTCGGCTTCAGGGTGAAGTCGATCACGCCGCCCGCCTCTTTCGCGCTGATGTCGAAGCTCTGGCTGATTTTCGACACATCACCGGACAGCAACAGGGCCGGGGTCTGGGTCAGGCGCTCATCGAGTTTCTTGATGGTGGCCTGTTCCAGGTCCGGGTCCCACAGGGTGACCTTCTTGCCGTCGGACACCATGGTCTGCTCGGCGGGCGCATTGGTGTGCCAGTAGAACAGGCCCGGACGCTGCAGAGTCATGTCGCCAGTGGTTTCCTGCAACTGGGTGCCGCTGCCGTCGAGAGTGAGCTGGGAGAAGTTCGCGGTCAGGGTCTTGGATGTTTCCAGCAATTGGGTCAGGCGTGCCACATCCTTGTCATCGGCGTGAGCCGTGAGGGTGGTCAGAGCCAGTACTGGCAGCAGCATGCGGATAAGACGCATGGGATTCCTCTTGAATACTCGTGGGAAAGTGGACGGCGCCTCATGCACCGTCCTTTACATGTGAATCAGGGTATCGAATCAGTCGCGTACCGGGCCTGGGGCAAGGACTTCGCGGGAACCGTTGGTGTTCATGGACGTCACGACCCCGGCCATTTCCATGGCTTCGATCATGCGCGCGGCACGGTTGTAACCGATCTTCAGCTTGCGCTGTACAGCGGAGATGGAGGCACGGCGACTTTCCAATACGAACTGCACGGCTTCGTCGTAGAGCGCGTCGGCTTCCGGATCATCGCCATCACCACCGCCGCTGCTGCCTTCGAAACCACTGCCCGCCTCTTCGACGCCGTTGAGGATGTCGTCGTTGTATTCCGGCGCGCCGCGCAGTTTCCAGGCTTCCACCACCCGATGCACTTCATCGTCGGACACGAAGGCGCCATGAACCCGGATCGGCAGGCTGGTGCCCGGCGGCATGTAGAGCATGTCACCGTGACCGAGCAGTTGTTCGGCGCCACCCTGGTCGATGATGGTCCGGGAGTCGATCTTGCTCGATACCTGGAACGCCATTCGGGTCGGGATGTTGGCCTTGATCAGACCGGTGATCACGTCCACCGATGGTCGCTGGGTCGCGAGGATCAGGTGAATACCCGCGGCCCGCGCTTTCTGGGCGATACGGGCGATCAGTTCTTCAACCTTCTTGCCGACGATCATCATCATGTCGGCGAATTCGTCCACGACCACGACGATGGTCGGCAGCTTCTGCAACAGCGGCGCTTCATCGTGGATGCTTTCGCGTTTGTACAGCGGATCGCTCAACGGCTCGCCGGCGTCCTGGGCTTCCTTGACCTTGGCGTTGAAGCCGGACAGGTTTCGCACGCCCATCTTCGCCATCAGCTTGTAGCGACGCTCCATCTCGGCAACGCTCCAGCGCAGGGCGTTGGCCGCGTCTTTCATGTCCGTCACTACCGGGCACAACAGGTGCGGAATGCCTTCGTAGATCGACAGTTCCAACATCTTAGGGTCGATCATGATCAGCTTGGCGTCGTCCGGGCCGGACTTGAACAGGATCGACAGAATCATCGCGTTCACGCCCACCGACTTACCGGAACCGGTCGTACCGGCCACCAGAAGGTGAGGCATCTTCGCCAGGTCAGTGATGACCGGTTTGCCACCGATGTCGTGGCCCAGGGCCAGGGTGACCGGCGACTTGAAGTTGTCGTACTCAGGCGTCGACAGCACTTCGGAGAAGCGCACGATCTGGCGGTCTTCGTTGGGGATCTCGATACCGACCGTGGTCTTGCCCGGAATCACTTCCACCACCCGCACACTGGTCACGGCCAGCGAACGCGCAAGGTCCTTCGCCAGGTTGGCGATACGGCTGACCTTTACGCCCGCAGCAGGCTGAATTTCGTAACGGGTAATGACCGGGCCGGGATGGATCGAGTCCACAGTGACTTCGACGCCGAACTCCTTGAGCTTGATCTCCAGCAAGTGGCCCACCGCTGCCAGGGACTCGGGCGAGTAGTTGAGTTGTTTCTTTTCCGCAGGATCGAGGATCGAGATTGGCGGCAAGGTGCCTTCAACGGCGCTATCGACGAACAACGGCACCTGCTTCTCTTTCTGCACTCGCTTGCTTGGCTCCGGCGCCTTGACCGGGGCTGGAGCGATGACCGGCGGAACCTGTTTCTCGCGCTCGGACATGTGTTTGCTCAGGGCCTGCTCGCGCTCGATCAGACGTTCCTTGACCTTGGCCTGCTCGCGTTTGTCAGTGACGGTCGGGGCAACCACGTCGTGCACGCGTTCATCGACTTCACGCAATTGCGCGACCAGTTGCTTGCGCTCGGTACGCGCCGACCACCAGCGGTTGACCGCGCCCTGGAACAGCTCGAACAGGTCGAGGGTGATCTTGCCGGTGACATCCATCACCTTGAACCACGACAGGTCGGTGAACACCGTCAGGCCGAACAGGAACAGCGCGATGAACAGCAATGTGCTGCCCTGAATATTCAGCGCGTTGCGGGCCAGATCACCGAGACTTTCACCCAGCGCGCCACCCGCGCCGGCCGGCAAAGCGGTGGCGGCATGGAAGTGGATGTGCGCCAGCGCAGCACCGGACAACACCAGAAACACCAGACCGATCAGGCGCCAGGAGAACAGCCAGCCGCTCCACTGCCATGGTTCGTGACGCTGACGAAAGATCTGATACGCCTTGATCGCCAGCAGCAACGGGAAGATGTACGCGAAGTAACCCAGCACCATGAATAGAATATCGGCGCTGTAGGAGCCCGCCGGACCGCCGAAATTCTGCACGTCGTCGATCTTGCTGTTGTGGCTCCAGCCCGGATCGTCCTTGCCGTAAGTCAGCAAGGCCATCATCAGGAACAGGCACAAGGCACCGATGGCGATCAATGCACCTTCCTTGAGTCGGTAGTGCAATTGCTGGCGCCAGAGCGGAACGACTGTTTTTGGTGCTGCGGTGGATTTCTTCAAAACGCTTCTTTTCCTGCGCCAGAGGCGCGTCCATCTATTGAATGACGATAAAAAACTGCCCAATCCAGGCAGGTAAAAAATTGACGGGCGCAACTGAGACTACTTTTAACACTGCACCCCGTCTTTTATAAACACGGCACACTGCGAATATTCTGTAACAGCCCGGCATTGTACGGGTTTGCGCGTTCGATGCCATGCTTCGAACTCCAAGTTCAAGCATAGCCAAGCAGACAAAACCTGCGACGCAATTTGAGCATGCATTGTCTTTTGTGACAAAGGCTTATGAGGTGTATTTGATGAACGTAGCGAAGCGTGCACATCTGATCGCTAATGACGGCCAATTGCCCCCTGCTCGACGCATTCCCGAACACCTTGCACATTCGCGCTCGACGCCCGTCTACGACCGCATCCACCCGACCAAGTTGCAGCAGCGCAATCATCGAGCAGGTTCGGGAGGACATTCGCGTTATTTAACGGCACACTTCGTAACGGGCCCGACGGCCCACCGCCCTCCCCTTCTGCAAGCCCGGACGCCATGCTGACTTGGTTACAACGCAATTCACTGACTTTCCCGCCACTGGAAAAGGCCATGCGCGATCCCAACGGATTGCTGGCGGCCGGTGGCGATCTGTCCGCCGATCGTTTGATTCAGGCCTATCGCCATGGCTGCTTTCCGTGGTTCTCCGAAGGCCAGCCCATCCTCTGGTGGTCGCCGGACCCGCGCACCGTGTTGTTTCCCGACGAACTGCATGTCTCGCGCAGCCTCGGCAAACTACTGCGCCAGCAACGCTACCAAGTGACCTTCGATCAGGATTTCCCAGCCGTCATCCGCGCCTGCGCCGCGCCACGGGATTACGCCGATGGCACCTGGATCACCCAGGCCATGCAGGACGCCTACGTCGAACTGCACCAGCGCGGCTTCGCCCATTCGGTGGAAGTATGGGATCAGGGCGAACTGGTCGGCGGACTCTACGGCCTGGCGATGGGCCAATTGTTTTTTGGCGAGTCAATGTTCAGTCGCGCCGACAACGCCTCCAAGTACGGCTTTGCCACCCTGGTGCGACACTTGAAAGACTCGGGTTTCGTGCTGATCGACTGCCAGATGCCTACCGATCATCTGCACAGCCTCGGTGCCCGTGCGATTTCCCGCCCCGCATTTGCCGAATATCTGGCCCGGCACCTCGATCAACCCAATCTTGCCACCTGGGTTTGCTGAGCGACTTTTGCGCGCGTGGCTTACACTTAATTCACCAGCTTACCCCCGAGGGTTGATCATGACCGAGTTGGCGCGGTTGAAGTTTTATGCCACTCAGCCTCACTCTTGCAGTTATCTGCCCGAGGAGCAGGCCACGACCCTGTTTCTCGATCCGAGCCAGCCCATGGATGTGCATGTCTACGCAGACCTGTCGGAAATGGGCTTTCGTCGCAGCGGCGACCACCTGTACCGCCCGCATTGCCAGAACTGCAATGCCTGCGTGCCTGCGCGCATTCCGGTGGCGCAGTTCAATCCCAATCGGCAGCAAAAGCGCATTTTCAAACGCAATGCCGACTTGCAGGTGCGCCCGGTCAAGCCTGGTTTCAGCGAAGAATATTTCGATCTCTATCAGCGCTACATCGAACAGCGCCATGCCGACGGCGATATGTACCCGCCGAGCCGTGATCAATTCTCGACTTTTCTGGTTCGCGATCTGCCCTTCTCGCGCTTCTACGAGTTCCGGCTCGACGGACGGTTACTGGCGGTCGCCGTCACCGATCTGCTGCCCAACGGCCTGTCGGCGGTCTATACCTTTTACGAACCTGAGGAAGAGCGCCGCAGCCTGGGACGCTACGCCATTCTCTGGCAGATCGGCGAGGCCCAGCGGCTGGGGCTCGAGGCGGTGTACCTGGGTTACTGGATCAAAAACTGCAAAAAGATGAACTACAAGACCCAATATCGACCGATCGAACTGCTGATTAATCAGCGCTGGGTCATCCTGAACTGAATGCGAGCCCTAAACCCCTTGGCGTAAACCCCATTTTTCGGGCACAATGCACGCCGCTTTTGCCTGGCGCAGTTGCACCGGGCCATTCATTGGACACCGAGGGCTTTACTGCATGTCGAAAGAAGACAGCTTCGAAATGGAAGGCACTGTCGTCGACACCCTGCCCAACACCATGTTTCGTGTGGAGTTGGAAAATGGGCACGTCGTAACCGCGCATATCTCCGGCAAGATGCGCAAGAACTACATTCGTATTCTTACCGGTGACAAAGTGCGCGTCGAGCTGACGCCCTATGACTTGAGCAAAGGGCGTATTACTTACCGCGCTCGCTAATCAAGTCAATACAAGACGCCCGGCATATGCCGGGCGTTTTTGTTTGTCCGGGATTTGGCGTTTTGGGTTTGTGCTTGAGTTTTGGGGGTATATCCGTTGCTGCGGTAACGGCTTCTTAGGGTTCCGCCCTTACGGCGG
>NZ_JBSVWF010000105.1:0-9844 GCF_054071635.1 Pseudomonas sp. SDO52101_S400
TGAGCATTTCGCGGTCGGCTCCCTCTCTCAGTGGAGAGGGGACTGACCGAGGTGTCTATCGTCATACATCGACCTGAAAGATCGTGGCGATTATGGATTCACGGAGTTTCTTTCAGGTCGGCGTAGATCGTGAGCATTTCGCGGTCGGCTCCCTCTCCCACTGGGAGAGGGCTGGGGTGAGGGGGCTGCTGTGAGTCGCACACTTATTCGGCACCACCACTAACCCGATGAGTCTGCCGAAACTCACCGGGCGGCATCCCGCGCCGGCTCTTGAATGTGCGGTGAAACGAGCGCGGTTCGGTGAAGCCCAGATACTGCGCAATATCCTGAATCGGCAAGGTGCTGTTGAGCAGGTAGTGCTCGGCCAGTTCCTGGCGCAAATCATCAAGGATCTGCTGATACGAGGTGCCGGCCTGATGCAACTGGCGTTGCAGCGTGCGCACCGAGACGGCTAGATGTTCGGCCACCTGTTCCTTGCGCGGCAGACCTTCCTTGAGCAACTGGCGCAGGATGCTTTTCACCCGCTGCTCCAGCGACGCATCCTCCAGTGTCGCCATCAGACTTTGCGCGTGTTCCTCCAGCGTGCGCAGCAAATGCGCATCGGCCTGGCGCAACGGCAACTGCAAATACGGCAATGGCACGATCAGCGCGGAATACGGCTGATCGAACAGCACCGGGCATTCGAAAAACTGTTCGTATTGTTCCAGCGTCGTGTCCGCCGGGATTGAGTGTTCCAGCCAGACAGCGGCCGGCGACAGCTGGGTGTCGGCGATCCAGCGTGCGTATTGCAGCCAGGAACCGAGCACGTTTTCCACCAGATGCCGGCGAATCCGCGGGCGCTCAAAGCGGCAGCTCCAGATCAGGTGCACGTGGCTGTCGTGCACCTCGGCGCGGCTGACGCCCATGTCGCCCACCAGTTTTTCGAACGGCATGATGCGGCTCATGGCATCGCCCAGTGTTGCGCAGTTCATGGTGATGTAGCCCAGCACGCTCCAGGAGTTGGGCAGTACGAAATTCGCGGCGTTGAGGCCGAACAGCGGGTCGCCCGAGTGCTCGCAAAAGTAATCGAGCAACCGTTCATGGGTTTCACCCGGCAGGCGCAGGCTGTTGTCGCTCAACTGCTGCGCCTGCAACCCGGCCGCCGCCAACGCAGGCTCGATGGCCATGCCCAGGTGTTCGGCATGGCGCAGGTACTTGAGCAGCGGCGGAACGGAGGTGAAGCCGAGCGATTGCATGACCGTATTCCCTTGATCGAGGCTGCCACGGGCGGATGAGCGCCCTGAAAGGTAATTTGAATCCACGACTAAAGTAAATGGCTGACGCTTGCGCGACGTTTGACTCAATTGGCTACTCGAACTGGCCGGATGCGACCGTGACACTTTCGGCCGGCTGACTAGTATGAGGGCCTGAAATCTCACTGATCAGACTGCACAGAAGGACACACGCATGCGACGCTGGAACGGCTGGGGAGATGCAACCACGGTGGTCGAACTGCCGGCCCAGGGCGCAAGTTTTCTCCATGAGCGGCTGGGGGAGGGACGAGCGCTGCCCGACGCGACGCTTGAAGCGGCGTTGGCCCGCGTGCCGGTCTCGCGGCTGGCGGAACACGCCTTGTACAGCATCGACGCCCATGATCGCTTGCTGCATGCCCGTGGCCAGAGCCTGCCGGACTGGCTGGCGTTGCGTGAAGGCGCGCTGGGTAACTATCCCGACGCCGTGGCGTTCCCGGAAACCGCCGAGCACATCCGCCAGTTGCTGGCGCTCGCCCAGGCGCAGGACCTTTGCCTGATTCCCTATGGCGGCGGCACGTCGGTGGCCGGGCACATCAACCCGCCAGACTCTGCGCGGCCCGTGGTGACGGTGTCGCTGGCGCGGATGAATCGCCTGCTCGACCTCGATGAAAAAAGCCTGCTGGCGACTTTCGGTCCCGGCGCCAGTGGCCCGCAGGTGGAAAGTCAGTTGCGCGCCCGTGGCTACACGCTTGGGCATTTCCCGCAGTCGTGGGAGTTGTCGACGCTGGGCGGCTGGGTGGCCAGTCGTTCCAGTGGCCAGCAGTCGCTGCGCTATGGGCGGATCGAGCAGTTGTTCGCCGGCGGAACGCTGGAAACCTTTGCCGGGCCGCTAGAGATTCCAACTTTTCCAGCCTCGGCGGCCGGCCCTGATCTGCGCGAAGTGGTGCTGGGTTGCGAGGGGCGTTTCGGGATCATTTCCGAGGTCAAGGTGCGCGTCAGTGCGCTGCCGGCCGATGAGCGTTTCTACGGTGTTTTTCTGCCCAGCTGGAGCAAGGCGCTGCAAGCGATTAGGCAACTCGCCCAGGCGCGGGTACCGCTGTCGATGCTGCGCTTATCCAACGCGGTGGAAACCGAAACTCAACTGGCACTGGCCGGCCATCCGCAACAGATCGCCTGGCTGGAAAAGTACCTGAACCTGCGCGGCGCCGGGCAGGGCAAATGCCTGCTGACCTTCGGCGTGACCGGTAATCGCCGGCAGAATGCGCTGTCCCTGAGTCAGGCCCGTCAGCATCTGAAGGCATTCGGCGGCGTGTTCACCGGCACTTTACTCGGCAAGAAGTGGGCGCAGAACCGCTTCCGGTTTCCGTACCTGCGGGAGAACCTGTGGAACGCCGGTTACGTGGTCGATACCCTCGAAACCGCCACCGACTGGAGCAACGTCGA
This sequence comes from Pseudomonas sp. SDO52101_S400, assembly GCF_054071635.1. NCBI lineage: Bacteria > Pseudomonadati > Pseudomonadota > Gammaproteobacteria > Pseudomonadales > Pseudomonadaceae > Pseudomonas > Pseudomonas sp. SDO52101_S400. The sequence continues at coordinate 2,676 of NZ_JBSVWF010000105.1, forward strand.
CAACCTGCTCAACCGGATCGAAAACAGCCTGCGCGATGCCTTGGCGGCCGAGGGCGAACGGGTGCATGTGTTCACGCATCTGTCCCACGTCTACGGCGAAGGCTCGAGCATCTACACCACTTATGTGTTTCGCCCGGCGGCGGACTATCCCGCCACGCTCGCCCGCTGGAAAGCACTCAAATACGCGGCCAGCCAGACCATCGTCGACAACCACGGCACCATCAGTCACCAGCACGGCGTGGGCAAGGATCACGCGCCGTACCTGCCGCGCGAGAAGGGCGCATTGGCGATGGACACTTTGCAGGCGCTGAGCCGGCACTTCGACCCGGCCGGGCGCCTGAACCCCGGCACGCTGTTGCAGGAGTGAAGGCGATGAGCGCGGACTGGAACGCCGGATGGCGTCAGCAAGTCCTGCCGACGTTGGCGGGTGAAACCTGGGACCTGATCGTGATCGGCGGCGGCATCAGCGGCGCCGGGATCCTGCGTGAAGCCGCGCGCCGTGGCTGGCGTTGCCTGCTGCTGGAGCAGCGTGACTTCGCCTGGGGCACCTCCAGTCGTTCCTCGAAAATGGTCCATGGCGGTTTGCGCTACATCGCCAAAGGCCAGTGGCGCCTGACCCGTGATTCGGTGCGCGAACGCCAGCGCCTGCTCGATGAAGCGCCGGGGCTGGTGGAACCGATGAGCTTCATGATGCCGCACTATCGCGGCAGCTTTCCCGGGCCTCGGGTGCTGGGTGGTCTGTTGTCGATCTATGACGCACTGGCGGGGCGGCGCGACCATCGTTTTCACGACGCGCAGCAACTGCGTTATCTGGCGCCGGGGGTGAAAGAACATGACCTGCTGGGCGGCACCTGTTTTGTCGATGCGCTGACCGATGACGCGCGGCTGGTAATGCGCGTATTGAGCGAAGCGCGGGCCGACGGCGCGGTGGTGCTCAACGGTGTGCGCGTCGAACATCTGCTGCGGGAAAACGGGCGGTTGTGTGGAGTTCAGGTCGAAGATTGCGAGGCCGGCACATCACTGCAATTACGTTGTGGTGTATTGGCAGTGGCCACCGGCGCCTGGGCCGAGCGCTTGCGTCCGTCCGAGGCTCCGCGCCAGTTGCGTCCGTTGCGCGGCAGTCATTTGCTGTTGCCGGGCTGGCGCTTGCCGGTGGCGCAGGCGTTCACGTTTCTGCATGAGCGGGATCGTCGGCCAGTGTTCGTTTTCCCGTGGGAAGGCGCCACGGTGGTCGGCACCACGGACCTCGATCACCGCGAGAGTCTGGACCAGAGCGCGAGCATCAGCGGCGAAGAACTCGACTACCTGCTAGCCGCCTGCCGACAGCAGTTTCCCGGCGCTGAAGTGACAGCGGCCGACGTGCTTTCAACCTGGTCCGGCGTGCGCCCGGTAGTGGGCAGTGCGGCGGGTGAGCATCAGGACAAACCGTCGAACGAAACCCGTGAGCATGTGCTGTGGCTGGAACCGGGTTGCGTCACCCTGGCCGGCGGCAAGCTTACGACGTTCCGCCCGCAAGCCATCGAAGTGCTCAAAGCGTGTGCCGACATGCTCGGCCGTTCCTTCGATGACGATGCCGCGCCGGTATTTGCCGCCGTGCCGCCACTGACAATTCCGGGCCTCAGTCCTGGCCAGTGGCGACGTCTGGCCGGGCGACATGGCCGGGACCTGCCGAGGCTGGCGCAACTGCTCGCCGAACTGGGCCACGACACCGTCGGCGCCACCGACACCTTGTGGGCGGAACTGGCCTTCGCCTGCGAGGCGGAAATGGTCCTGCATCTGGATGACCTGCTGCTGCGCCGAACCCGGCTCGGCCTGTTGCTGCCCCGTGGTGGCGCGGAATATTTCCCGGCCATTCGCCGTCTCTGCCAACCACGGCTGGGCTGGAGCGACGAACACTGGCAACAGGAACAGCAACGCTACCAGGCGTTATGGCAACGCCATCACGGCCTGCCGGAAATCGCGCAGTGATGCCCTTCGAAGAGAGCTCCATGGACAACCACCCGAACAAGCGTTACCTGCTGGCCATCGACAATGGCACCCAGAGCGTGCGCGCGCTGCTCTTCGATTTGCAGGGCAACCTGCTCGGCAAGGGCAAGGTTGAATTGCAGGCCTATTACTCGACGCAACCGGGCTGGGCCGAACAGGATCCGGAATATTACTGGACGAAACTGGGCGAGGCCTGCCAGCAGGTGTGGGCGCAAACCGGTATCGATCGTTCGCAGATTGCCGGTGTTTCCCTGACCACTCAGCGCGGCACGGTGATCAACGTCGATGCCCAGGGCAAGCCGTTGCGCCCGGCGATTCTCTGGCTCGATCAACGTCAGAGCGAAGTCGAAGGCGGGATCAAGGGACCGTGGGGCTGGCTGTTCAAACTCGCCGGCGCGCAGGCTACGGTGGATTACTTTCGCGCCCAGGCCGAGGCCAACTGGATCGCCCGCCATCAGCCTGACGTGTGGGCGGCGACCGACAAGTTTCTGCTGCTCTCGGGGTTTCTCACTTATCGCCTGTGTGGGCGTTTCGTCGACTCGGTGGGGTGTTGCGTCGGTTACCTGCCGTTCGATTTCAAACGCCTGCGCTGGGCCGCAACCCGTGACTGGAAATGGCAGGCGCTGGCGGTGCGCCCCGAGCAACTGCCGACCTTGCACAAACCCGGTGAAACCCTCGGCCATATAAGCGCCGAAGCCAGTCTTCACACCGGCATCCCCGAAGGCATTCCTTTGATCGCGGCGGGGGCCGACAAGGCTTGTGAAGTGCTCGGTTCCGGCGTCGTCGACTCGGGCACGGTGTGCCTGTCCTACGGCACCACGGCAACGATCACCAGCACCCGTTCGCGCTATCTGGAAATCGTCCCGTTGATTCCGCCGTACCCGTCGGCGGTGCCGGATCAGTACAACTGCGAGGTGATGATTTATCGCGGCTACTGGATGGTCAGCTGGTTCAAGAACGAATTCGGCCTGCGGGAAATGCAGCAGGCCAAGGAGCAGGGGATCGAGCCCGAGCAACTGTTCGATGCGCTGGTCGATGCGGTCCCGCCGGGGTCGATGGGATTGATGCTGCAACCGTACTGGTCGCCTGGGATTCGCGAACCGGGTGTGGAAGCCAAAGGCGCGATGATCGGCTTCGGCGACGTGCACACCCGCGCGCACATTTACCGGGCGATCCTTGAAGGCTTGGCCTACGCGTTGCGCCAGGGCATGGAGAAAATCGAAAAGCGCTCGAAGATCTCCGTCACTCGCTTGCGTGTCGCCGGCGGTGGCTCGCAAAGTGATGCGGCGATGCAACTCACGGCGAACATTTTCGGCCTGCCGGCGGAGCGTCCGCACGTCTATGAAGCGTCCGGTCTGGGCGCGGCGATTTGCTGCGCGGTCGGGCTGGGGCTACACGCGGATTTCCCCTCGGCGATCGCGGCGATGACCCGGGTCGGCGCGGTGTTTGAGCCGCAACCCGAGGCGCAGCAGGTCTACGAGCGACTGTACAAGGACGTTTATCTGCGCATGTATCGGCAGCTCAAACCGTTGTATCAGAGCATCCGCAAGATCACCGGTTACCCGGCCTAGAAAAACTACACATCTTCTTGTGGGAGCGGGCTTGCTCGCGAAGGCGGTGGGTCATTGAAACAATCGGTGACTGATACTCCGCTTTCGTCGGAACGCCGCCCGGACCAAGCCCGCTCCCACAGGGGACGGAGGCGTTTTTTTGCGCCATGCGCGTGGCGCTATCGGAGAACTTTTCTGGTGAGATCGGACAGTGTCAGAGGCGGGGTCGATTGTTAGGCTCATCCCCCACGGCACATCCAACAAGAACCAGAAGCAATGAAGCTGATCTCCCTCTTGCTGCTTTGCGCAATGGCCCCGACGGCGTGGGGCTGGTCGAACCATACGGTGGGCAGCTATCTGGCGTTGCAGGACCTGCCGGCGTTGCGCGATGCGCCGCCCGTTGAAGTCGAACCGCTGGAGCAGTTTCTCTCCGAGCAATACCCGGCAATCGTCGCCTTGTTCGATGAGCAGGAACGCTTCGCCCGCGAGCACTTCAAGCAGTACCCGCCGCGCCCCGACAACCTCAAGTTGCCCGCTATGCCGGGGGACAATCTGCGCCACGACTTCCTCACCGCGCTGCGGATCAACCCGCAGATTCATCTGGCGATGGTCATCCAGCCGCTGCCGGGCAAGGACCTCCCGGAGCGCGAACATTTGCAGGCCGATCAGGTCATGGTCGAGCAGACGCTTTCGCCGTGGAATCGCCAGCGTTTCATTCGCGTGTCTGATCACGAAAAAGTCGCGCCCCTGGCCGTGCTGGCCAGCGCCGCCGATGAACCGGATTACGGCCACGACATCAATCTGTTCAGCGACAACCCCGGTGAAGTCGCCGCGTTGTACGGCTTCGGCCCACAGCCGTTTGGCGATTCGCGCTTCCAGTACAGCTCCCAGGCGCCGTTCCACATGGGCTTCTTCCATGAGAGTCCGGTGGTGTACGCGGCCGCCGGATTTCTTGAGCGCAGCTGGCCGGACTGGCGCGCGTATCAGTACATGGGGCTGGCGCGACTGGCGTTTGCCAGCGGCCATCCTTACTGGGGTTATCGCTTTCTCGGCTGGGGCCTGCACCACGTTCAGGACCTGACCCAGCCGTATCACGCCAAGCCGTTGCCCGGCGTCGAACTGCCCAGCCTTTTGCTGCTGGAGGCCAAGGCGCTGGCCGGTTTTGCAGATGACAAACAGACGTCCATCGAACGGGTCGCGACCCGCCACATGGAAGTCGAGAAATACCAGTCGACCTGGCTGCGTCGTGTGCTGCGCGCCGGTCAGCCGCATCCGATGCTCGACGCTTACGCCGATGCCGCCGGGGACGCGCATTACCCGCCGTACTCCGTGGACTACCTGCGCGAAGTGGTGAGTGCCGAGTCCGTAGATGACTCGGCAGCCTTCGATGACGCTATCGGTCAATGGCTGGAAACGGCACCGGCCACCAGTGATTTCAGCGCAGGCAATCAGTTGCAGCAAGAGAGCTTCGACCATCCGGCGCTTAACGGGCAGTTGTTGAAATTGCTCAGCCACTTCGGCGCCCACAGCCGGATTTATGTCAGCGCGGGGCTGGCGCCCTAAGCATCGCGGCTACACACAACAATAAGAACAGGGAAGGAGGAACAGATGATCAACACTCGATTGCGCCTGTCTGGCGTGGCGCTCCCCGGTGTCGGTTTGGCAGGGCTGCTGCAATTCTGCGCAGTCGACGCGGTGCAGGCCGCCGAGTTCAGCGTGCTGGACAATCAGGTCACCGGCTCGCTCGACACGACCTTGTCCTATGGCCGCCTGTGGCGGGTCCAGGGCCGGGACAAGAACAACGATGACGTCAACACCAACGACGGCAATCGCAACTTCGACACCGGGCTGGTTTCCGAGGTGTACAAGATCACTTCGGAGCTGGAAGCCAACTACCAGAACTATGGGATGTTCCTGCGCGGCACGGCGTTCTACGACACCCAGTTGATGGACAAACGCAACGACTACTACCGCAACAACAGCCCGTCGCAACCGAGCCAGAGTTATCCTCAGGACGACCGTTTCACCAGCCAGACCCGCGACATCGCCGGCAGCCGGATCGAGATGCTCGATGCCTATGTCCACGGCAGCTGGGACGTTGCGCAAATGCCGGTCACCGCACGGGTGGGGCGTCAGGTGTTCAACTGGGGCGAGGGGATTTTCTATCGCGGCGGTGTCAACACCACGAACCCGGTGGACGCCGCGAAATATCGCTTGCCGGGTGCCGAGGTCAAGGAAGTGCTGATGCCAGTGGAGGCGGTCAGTTTCAACATCGGGCTGACCGACAGCCTGACCATGGAGAGCTTCTACCAGACCAACTGGAAAGAAACCCGCATCGACCCGGTCGGCACGTTCTACTCGCAGACCGACCTGTTCGCCGACGGCGGCAACACCGCTTACAACAACTTCAGCGGCACCGCGCTGGATACGCCGGTGCCGGGGTTCGGCAACGTCATCGGACTGTACAGCGCGCTGGGCAACAACCCGTTGCTCGGCTCGGCGCTGAAATCCACCGGCCTCTATGCCAACGGCGTGACTCCGGCCTACGGCAACACCCTGAAAGTGGCGTCGATCGGCAAGGACTACAACGCGCGCAACGACGGCCAGTTCGGTTTTGCCTTTCGCTACATCGCCGAGGAGCTCAACAGCACCGAGTTCGGCCTGTACATGGTCAACTACCACGCCAAGGAACCGACCATCTCAGCCGACCTGGGCGGTTACAAGGGCATCGACATGAATGCCCTGACCAACATGCTCTCCAGCGTTGCCGGCAGTCAGGCCGGAGCCCTCGCCAACGGTCTGGCGACTGCCGATGTGATGGGCAACATCCAGGCCCATCGGCGCTATGCCGAAGACATCCGCATGTACGGTTTCAGCTTCAACACCACGCTGGGCAATGCCTCGGTATTCGGTGAACTGGCCTATCGGCCGAACCTGCCCATCGGCGTCGCAGCCACCAACGACCTGATCGGCGATCTGGCCAACGGTGCTGCCGCAGCCGTGTCCGGCAAGACCATCAACGTCGGCGGGCAAATGGTCACCCTCGACAGCCAGATCAACAACGCCGAGCGGGTGGAAGCGTTCAACACTTCGCTGGGCAGCATCTACAACTTCGGCCCGACGCTGTCGTTCGACTCGATGTTCGGCATCTTCGAACTGGCCTCCGAGCACCTGCGCGGCAGCAGCCTGCAATACACCGCCTACGACGGCAGCACCCGTTACTACGCTGGCACCGGCAACACTTCGTACGTGTCCGGCGGCGATCGCGACGATCAGGTCAACCGCAATTCCTACAGCTACACGGTGATGTTCAACGGCACCTGGAACGACGTGTACGCCGGGATCAACGTCTCGCCTTACGTCGTCTACAAGGACGACTTCAAGGGCAACAGCTACCAGGCCGGCAACGCCATCGAGGGTCGCAAGGCCTACACGCTGGGGGTCAAGGCCAACTACCAGAACAAGCTCGAAGCCGAATTGCAGTACACCGAGTTCTGGGGCGGCGGGCAGAACAACGGCATTCGCGACCGCGACAACGTCGGTTTCAACCTCAAGTATTTCCTTTAATCACAGCGCGCAGCCCAATGTGGGAGCGGGCTTGCTCGCGAATGCGGTATGTCATTCAAGTTGTTG
>NZ_JBSVWF010000106.1:0-9706 GCF_054071635.1 Pseudomonas sp. SDO52101_S400
ACTAAAATATCGACTGACACACCGCTTTCGCGAGCAAGCCCGCTCCCACAAGGGTCCTGCGCCAATTCCGGGTATTTGCACTACGCAACTTCTGCCCCGCATGCATTCGGGAGTAATCTGGCCGGCACACTCAATTTCCCGGAGAGCCCCGTCGGTATGGAACTTCATGTCGTGATCAACGGCCGCAAGGATCTGGCCGGTCAGTTGTATCAGCAGCTGCGGGGCGCCATTGAATCCGGGCGCCTTGCTGCCGGCACGCAGCTGCCGCCCAGCCGCTTGCTCGCCGAGCAACTGGGGATTTCGCGCAAGACCATTTCCGACACTTACGCGCAGCTGACTTACGAAAACTTCCTCACTGGCGTAATCGGCAAAGGCACGTACGTCAACGCCCGTTCGACGCCGGTGCAGCGCAAGCAAAGCCATTCCGAGCTGGCCAGTTCCGAGGTAATCGAGAGCTGGTGCAACCTGCCGGTATTCCTGCGCCATCCGACGCTGCAAGGCTCGCTGCGCTACGACTTTATCGGCGGCGCCACCAGCAAGGGCCAGTTCCCCCACGATGACTGGCGCCGCTGCGTGTCCCACGCCATGCGGCAAATGGCCGGTTCCAAGGGTTTTTACAGCGTGGCGGAAGGCTTGCCGGCGCTGCGCAATGCGATTGCCCGGCACATCGCGTTCTCCCGTGGCGTGAACTGTCAGGACGAAGACATCGTGGTGTGCAACGGCGCGCAACAGGCGCTGGACCTGATCGCCCGGGTGCTGCTGCGCCCCGGCAGTCTGGTGGCGATGGAAGATCCGGGTTACCCGCCGGCACGGCTGCTGTTCGGTACTCACGGCGCCAACGTGGCCGGGGTGCCGGTGGATGCGGAAGGGATTCAGGTCGAGCACATTCCCGACGGCACGCGGTTGATCTACGTGACGCCGTCGCACCAGTTCCCGCTAGGGATGCCGATGAGCCACGCGCGGCGCGAGGCCTTGCTGGCTCGAGCCTACGAGCTTGGCGCGATCATCATCGAGGACGACTATGACAGCGAGTTCCGCTACGAGGGCCGACCGACCGATTCACTCCACAACCTCGATCAGCGCGGCATCGTCGCTTACGTCGGCACCTTCTCGAAAACCCTGCTGCCAGAGCTACGCCTCGGTTACGCGATCCTGCCACCGGCGATCCTCGAAGCGGTGATCCGCGCCAAGCAGCTCACCGATCTGCACGCCTCCACCCTGCCCCAGTGGGCGCTGGCCAAGTTCATCGCCGAGGGTTGCCTGCTCAAGCACATCCGCCGCTGCCACACCATTTACGCCCAGCGCCGCGAGCGGATCCTGGCGCGCATGTCCACCGACCTGTCGCCGTGGTTGGAGGCCGTGCCGGCCAGCGCGGGCTTCCATATGGCGGTGTTCTGCCGGGTGCCGATCGACTTGCCGCTGGTGATCGAACTGGCGAAAAAGGTCGAAGTCGGGCTGTACGCCATCGACGGCTTCTATTACCAGCAGCCGGCCAGAAGTGGGATGTACTTCGGTTTTGGCGCCATCGAGACACTGGACATCGATATCGCGCTGGATCGCCTGCGCGACATTCTGCAACAGGTCGCCTGATAGATTGGCCTAACGGATTACCCGCCGATTGGTTATTGGTGATCCGGGGGTGCAGGCCTATTCTGCACAGGCGTTATCCCTCAATGAGCAGGATTCGTCCGGCCTGATTCAGGAGTGTGAGCAATGTCCAACGAAGTGATCAACACCGTACAGGTGCAGGCTGCGGCCGGCCGCTCCGAGGAGCTGGGCAAGCAGTTGCAGAAGATCGTCGAAACCCTGCGGGAAACGCCGGGCTGCGATTCCTATATGGTCGACCGCTGCCCCGACGACAGCCACCGCTGGACGGTCAGTGCCCATTGGCAGTCGGAAGCGGCGATGCAGGCGCACTTCAACCGGCCTGAGGCACAGGGGTTTATCGATTTGATTGATAGTCGGCTGGCCAATAGTGTGGATTTCAACTCGTTTCCTATCGTCTGATCCGACGCCTTCGTCGGAACGCCGCCCGGAGCAAGCCCGCTCCCACAGTTTTCTGTGTGGTTCATATTATTTGTGAACTACACAAAACCCTGTGGGAGCGGGCTTGCCCGCGAAGGCGTATTCACAAGCGCTGAAATTTCAAGGATTGGTCACCCGATCTTCCCGAATATTGGCCGTTTGATTAGACCTGCACGCGGACTACTGTGAAGACCGACTCCCCCACTTCACAGGTGACCCGCCATGAAACTCCTGCACTGCTTTGCCGCCGCCCTCGCCCTCAGCCTTTCCGTTCCAGTCCTGGCCCACGATGCCTCCGAGAAGGTCTCGGTCCTGCAGGACCAGATGCTGAAAAACGTCCCCGGCAAAAAAGCCATGATGATCGAAGTCGACTACAAACCCGGCCAGTCCTCCATCGCCCACAAACACGACGGCACGGCGATGGCGTATGTTCTCGAGGGCGAGGTGACTTCCCAGGTCAAGGGCGAACAAGCGATCACCTACAAGAAGGGCCAGTTCTGGTACGAGCCCGCCGGCTCCGAACATCTGGTGTCGAAAAACGCCAGCAAAACCAAGCCAGCCAAGTTGCTGGTGTTCATGGTGCTGTCACCTGACGAGCAAGTGCTGATCCCCTTGAAAAACTGATGGTTGTTTAACCAGCCATAAATAAAAGGCGCAAATTGTTGATTTGCGCCTTTTTTATTTCTCGCGGCAATTAATCAAAAACCCTTACAGCCAATAAAACTATTGCATGACAGTCATTCAGCAAATTGTCAGGTTGTTTTCAGTTTCGCGGGAGTAGTCTGAGGCAACTGTCGCCGGTTCCATTTAAGCAACCCCGACACCTCTGACTTTCCGACTGAAGTTGCTTCACGGGAGACTCACCATGAAACTTGCCTTTGCCAGTACCTTGGCGATATCGGTTTTAGCCTTGTCCGCCTGTTCAGTTCCTACCGCTCCAAAAGCGGTTTCCTCCCTCGACACACTGTTCACCCAACCGGTCGGCCGCAGCAGCGCCGCCCAGGTGAAAAGTGGTCCCGGTGTCTCGCTGGGCGTCGTCTACAGCCCGAGCACCCAAACCAACCGCGAATACCTGCGCGACTATCAGGCCAACGCCGGCACCGGTTTCGGCCAGAGTTTATTGGTGCAGCCGATCCATGATGCCTACGTCGCCACTTCAAAACCGGACATGGCCGTGGATTGGGTGAAAGCCTCGCTGCAGCGCCAGTTCGGTTCGGTCACCGTGTACCCGGACATGCAGAGCCTGCGTGCGGCGAAGCCGGATGTGGTGGCGATCGTCGATACTCACAGCCAGTTGATTACCTCGCGCAGTTCGGACATCAAGGCGGATGTGAGTGCGGACTTTTATGACGGGAAGTTGAACTATATCGGGACGGCCAAGGGGGCCGAGGCGAAAGAGTTGACGCCGGTCTGGGCGGACTTCAAGCGTTCCGAAGAGATTGTTGCGGATATTAATCAGCAGCAGGAAGTTCAGGTTCGGGCGTTGCAGAAGTTTGATCAGTCGCTCAGTAATTTGTTGACCAGGTCGACGGATAACGTGTCGATGCTCGAGCGTAAACAAGGTCTTAGTATGCAGTGATAGTTAGACCGCTGCCCTCACCCTAGCCCTCTCCCGGGGGGAGAGGGAACTGACCGAGTAGTATTGGCGAAATACATCGACCTGTTATTTCTGAGTCGAACTCAGGCTTGAACAGCATGAAGATCGGCTCCCTTTCCCCCTCGCCCCCCTGGGGGAGAGGGTTGGGGTGAGGGGGTTGGATCTACGCAGCACCACACAAATACCGCCGAACACCAGACATAAAAAAGCCCCGCCTCTCTCGAGAGCGGGGCTTTTTCATTCAACGGCTACTCAAGCAAGCTCAAGCTCCGCAGTCGCTGCAGCAGGCACAACCGCCTGACCGCTCAACGCCACGTCGTTCAGCTCACGGTTGGCCACCGCGTACATGGCGTAGTCGGTGCCGCTGGCGGCACGGATTTCCACCAGCATGGCGCGCCAGCGCTGGATCATCGCATCGTGTTGCGCCATCCACAGTGCCAGACGCTCTTCCACGTCCAGGTTGCCGCCGCCTGCTTGCAGAACGGCGATGGTGATCGCGCGTTGCTGCCAGTCGACGTCGTCGCGGAACGCTTCACGGGCCAGGGCCTGCCAGTTGTTTTCAACCGGCAAGGCGCTGATCTGCGAGATGTACCAGGTGATGTCCAGCGCGCTGCCCACGGCGAAGTACGCCTTGGCCACTTCGGCTGGATCCTGACCGGTCACATCGGCCGCTTCGATGATCGGCAGCAGCGTGTAGAGGTGGGTTGTGCCCGCCACCATACGCGCCAGCAGTTCCGGTACACCGGCCGCGACGTAAGCCTGATAACGCGCCTGCCAGTTTTCGCGGATTTCGCCGCTCAGCAGTTCGTCCAGCTTCAAGCCCAGCTCCTTCAGGTGCGGACCGAAATGCGCGACGTCACGGGCAGCGTTCTGCTCGTTGCGGCGGGCACGCAGGAACCAGCGCGTAGCGCGACGGCCCAGACGCATCAGCTCGTCCATCAACTCCAGTTGCACGTCAGCGGAGACCTGATAGTCCAGCGCTTCGATCTGACGGAACCAGTGCGGGAGGTGGAAGATGTCACGCACGATCACATAAGCGCCTGCCACGTTCGCCGGGGTCATGCCGGTGGACTCTTTGAGTCGCTGAACGAAGGTGATGCCCATGTGGTTGACCAGATCGTTGGCGATCTGGGTGCTGACGATCTCGCGCTTCAGACGGTGACGGCGCATGGCATCGGCGAACTTGCTGACCAGGCTCGGCGGGAACGCGGTTTCCATGTCGCGGGTCAGGTAGTCGTCGTCCGGCACCAGCGAGTCCAGCAGCTGTTGCTTGAGGTCGATCTTGCTGTACGAGATCAGTACCGACAGTTCCGGACGGGTCAGGCCCTTGCCAGTCGCGGCGCGCTCGGTGAGCTGCTCCTCGGTCGGCAGGTACTCGATGGCGCGGTCCAGCTTGCCACGGCCTTCCAGATCGCTCATCAGGCGTTTGTACTCGGCGGCACGCTCGTAGGCACGGCGGGCAGCCAGGGACAGGGCCTGAGTCTGCTTGTAGTTGTTGCCCAGCACCAGACCACCGACTTCGTCGGTCATGCTTGCCAGCAACTGGTCGCGTTGCTTGCCGGTCATGTCGCCAGCCTGAACCACTTCGTTCAGCAGGATCTTGATGTTTACTTCGTGGTCGGAGCAGTCCACGCCACCGGCGTTGTCGATGAAGTCGGTGTTGGAACCGCCGCCATTGAGACCGAACTCCACACGACCCAGCTGGGTCATGCCGAGGTTACCGCCCTCGCCCACGACTTTGCAGCGCAGTTCGTTGCCGTTCACGCGCAGTGCATCGTTGGCCTTGTCGCCGACATCGGCGTGGCTTTCGGTGCTGGCTTTCACGTAAGTACCGATACCGCCGTTCCACAGCAGATCCACCGGTGCCTTGAGCAAGGCGTTCAGCAGTTCGGTCGGGGTCAGCTTGTCGGCCTGGATGTCGAAGCGTTCTTTCATCTGTGGCGAGATGGCAATGCTCTTCGCGCTGCGCGAGAAGATGCCGCCGCCTTCGGACATGATGCTGGTGTCGTAGTCGGACCATGCCGAACGCGGCAGGTCGAACATGCGCTGACGCTCGACGAAGCTGGTGGCCGGGTTCGGATTCGGGTCGATGAAAATGTGCATGTGGTTGAACGCAGCAACCAGTTGCAGCTTGTCGGACATCAACAGGCCGTTACCGAACACGTCACCGGCCATGTCACCCACGCCGACCACAGTGATGCTGTCTTCCTGGACATTGATGCCGCGCTCGCGGAAGTGGCGCTGTACGCCGACCCACGCGCCCTTGGCGGTGATGCCCATTTTCTTGTGGTCGTAACCGGCCGAACCACCGGACGCGAACGCGTCACCCAGCCAGAAGCCGTAGTCGATGGCGATGCCGTTGGCGATGTCGGAGAAGGTTGCAGTGCCCTTGTCCGCCGCGACCACCAGGTACGGGTCATCGTCGTCATGACGCACGACGTTGGCCGGCGGTACCAGTTTGCCGTCCTTCAGGTTGTCGGTGATGTCCAACAGACCCGAGATGAAGATGCGGTAGCAGGCGATGCCCTCGGCCGCGATCTCGTCACGGCTGCCGCCCAGTGGCAGGCGACGCGGCAGGAAGCCGCCCTTCGCACCCACCGGCACGATGACCGAGTTCTTCACTTGCTGGGCTTTTACCAGGCCGAGGACTTCGGTACGGAAGTCTTCTTCACGGTCGGACCAGCGCAGGCCGCCACGAGCGACGTTGCCGAAGCGCAGGTGCACGCCTTCGACGCGTGGCGAGTAAACGAAGATTTCGAACTTCGGAACCGGTTTCGGCAGATCAGGGATCAAGTGCGGGTTGAACTTGAAGCTGAAGTACGACTTGTTCTGGCCGTTGGCGTCAGTCTGGTAGAAGTTGGTGCGCAGGGTCGCTTTGATCAAGTCCAGGTAACGACGCAGGATGCGGTCTTCGTTGAGGACTTGAACGTCGTCCAGCGCGGTCAGGATCGCTTGTTCCAGACGCAGTTGCTTGTCGTCCAGATCGTCGCTGCCCAGCTTGCGTGCCAGGTAGAAGCGGGTCTTGAACAACCGGGTCAGTTCGCGAGCGATGTCGGTGTGGTTGTTCAGGGTGCTGGCGATGTAGCCGAGGTCGAAGCCCAGGCGGATCTGCTTCAGGTAACGAGCGTAGGCACGCAGCAGCGCGACGTCGCGCCATGGCAGGCCGGCGGTCAGCACCAGACGGTTGAACGCATCGTTTTCGGCGTCGCCGCGCACGATGTGGACGAACGCGTCCTGCAGGGTGTCATTGAGCTGCTGGATGTCCAGGTCCATGCCTTCAGCGGCAGTGAACGCGAAGTCGTGGATCCAGAACTCGCGGCCGTTGTTGTGACGCAGGCGATACGGGAACTCGCCCAGTACGCGCAGGCCGAGGTTTTCCAGGATCGGCAGCACGTCGGACAGCGCCAGCGGGGTATCGGCGTGATACAGCTTGCAGTGCAGCTCGCGCGGGCCGGAAGCCAGCGGCTGGTAGAAGCTCATGGCCAGCGGCTTCTTCTCGCTCAGGTTGAGCAAGTGCTGCATGTCGACCACGGCCGAGTGCGCAGCGAAACGCTCGCGGTAGCCGGCCGGGAAGCCTTTCGGGAAGTCCGCCAGCACGTTGGTGCCGTTGGCTTCGCCGAAGGTTTCGACGGTCAGGGCGGCGTAGTCGTCCTGCCAGCTGCGGCAAGCCTGGATGACTTCGTTTTCCAGTTGCAGCGGGTCGATGTCGATGCGGTTTTTCGGGTCTACGCGCAGGATCAGTTGCACGCGGGCCAGCACGGACTCGGAGAAGAAGGTCCAGAACTCGCAGTCGGTCGCCTTCAGGCGCTCCATCAGCACTTGCTGGATTTTCTGGCGAACTTCGGTGGAGTAGATGTCGCGTGGCACGTAGGCCAGGCAGTAGCAGAAACGACCGTACGGGTCTTTGCGCAGGAACACGCGGATCTTGTTGCGTTCCTGGATCTGCACGATCGACATCACGGTGCTGAACAGTTCGTCGACCGGAGTCTGGAACAGGTCGTCACGCGGCAATACTTCCAGAACCTGTGCCAGTTCCTTGCCCAGGTGAGCCTTGGACTGGAAGCCGGAACGACGCTCGATCTCTTCGACCTTGCGGCGGATGTAAGGGATCACACGTACGCTTTCGCCATACACCGACGAGGTGTACAGGCCCATGAAGCGGTGTTCCTTGATGACTTTGCCGTCGGCATCGATTTCACGGATCGACACGTAGTCCGGGTAGGCCGGACGGTGGACGCGGCTCGGGTGCGCAGCCTTGGCGAACGACAAAAGGGTCGGTTCACGCAGGTAGTTCACGGCGTAGTCTTCGATGTGACGGTCTTCGTTGGTCAGACCGGTGCGCAGCATCTTGGTCAGACCGAGGAAGGAGTTCTGGTCGTATTCGATATGGCCGCCATCGGCCTGATCGACAACGGTGAACTCTTCGTAGCCGAGGAAGGTGAAGTGGTTGCCCACCAGCCATTCCAGGAAGCTCTTGATTTCGGTCTTCTCGTCGGCATCGACGGCAAATGCGCTGTTATCGAGCTTGGTGAGGATTTCCTGCACCTTGGCCTTCATCGGCTCGAAATCGGCGACCGCGACGCGGACTTCACCCAGGACCTGTTCCAGTTCCTTGGACAGCACATTCAATTCGGCCGCGTTGGCGCAGCGGTCGATTTCCAGGTACATCAGCGATTCGTGCTGAATGCCTTCACCGCTGGTGCCTTTAGGCAGGATTTCCAGCAACTCGCCCTTGCTGCCACGACGCACGCTGAGCACGGTGGTCTGCAGGGTGTGGATGCTGTAGCCGCGGCGGTTCAGCTCGGTACGCACCGAGTCCACCAGAAACGGCAGGTCGTGGTGCAGCACTTCGACCGCGGTGTGGGTCGACTGCCAGCCATGACGTTCGTAATCGGGGTTGTAGACGCGCACTTGCGGTTGCGCGTGATCGAAGCGCTCAAGCAGGCGCCACGCAGAAAGAGTACAGCCAGCGAGGTCGGAGAGGCGACGTTGGGTCAGCTCGTCCAGAGAAATGATGCCGAAGAATTGTTCAGCGAACAGCGCCACTTGTGGCAGTGCCTGTTCACTGATGTGCTGCGCCAGTGCCGCTTGCAGTTGGTGCTGGAAGTCGGCTTTGCTGGCTGCGGTGAAGAACGCCATCTGTGGTACTCCGCTTGGGCTTGTTATTGATGGAAAGCGTCGCGTACAAAACCCCTTTCGGGGCGTTCCGTCGCCCTGTTCCTGAATCTCGGGCAGAGGAAACAGGGTGACAGGTGGGTGAAGCTGGACGAGACACTCAGGTCACATTCACCTTCCATGAATGGGCATCTGCAAAAACGACTGTCCGGCATCACTTTGGAGCCTGCGACAATGCCTTTACGGGTGCTCATCCGTTGCGCAGCTTAATGGGTGCGACAATGTGTCTGCTTGCGGTGCTGCGACATATTCGGTCATTGGCACGTAAACCAAGGCAAGCGCATCGGTAAACACTAGCATTCATGGGGCAGAACGCCGGTCCCAATCCCCGGTTTTACGGTACATGCGTGCCAGAAATGACCATTGACCTGTGTCGCGTTCACGACACATCCTCTGACACTCTCACATGCAGAAATTCCCGAGGGCTGGCAGAATCGCGCCCAATTGTGACCAACACGCCCGCCGAGGCAGGAATTTCCCATGCAAATGACCACCGCCCTTTTGATCGTCAACCCGTGCGACGACGAAGAAGACAACATGGCCATGCTCTGCTGCCACAGCGACAAGGGCGAAATGTTTCTGATGAGCCGCTATCCGGACGAGGATGAGCTGGAGATCACCCTGGATGGCGAGCCGTCGACCCTCGATGGCGTGAAGGTCACCCTGAGCAAGACCCTGTTGAAGATCGAAATCGCCGCAGCGGATGCCGATGCGCTGAATGGCGATGATGTGCTGGAAATCACCTACAACCCGGACATGGTGGATCTGGCCGAGGTCGAGGAAACCCTGAAGAACATTCTTGATGGTACTGGCACCTTTATCAGCCAGATTTGATGGCGTCTGCACTGGCCCCTTCGCGAGCAAGCCCGCTCCCACAGTGACCGCGTTCTGTCAGGAGAATATGGTCCA
>NZ_JBSVWF010000107.1:0-9384 GCF_054071635.1 Pseudomonas sp. SDO52101_S400
TGCACGACGTTAACGAAGCAGGAAAATCGTGGCTGTAGGACGCGTCTCTAAAGACGTGGGGATTGTTCGCTACGGCATCAGGAAGGCAGCGCGGTGCTCTTTCTACTCGCGGCCAAGGTCACTGCATAACCGATCAATGCAGCAAACACCGAACCGGTGAGAATGCCCATCCGGTCCATCCCGGCGTATTCACTGGCACCCGGCACGAAGGCGAGGGAGCCGACAAACAGGCTCATGGTGAAGCCGATTCCGCAAAGGATCGCCACGCCCAGCACCTGGCCCCAATTGGCGCCCTGAGGCAGGGCGGCGATGCCGATTTTTACGGCGAGCCAGGTCAGGCCGAACACGCCGACGGTCTTGCCCAGCAGCAGGCCGACGGCGATGCCCATCGGTACATGATGGGTGAAGCTTTCGGCGGTCACGCCGGTCAGCGACAGACCCGCGTTGGCGAAGGCGAACAGCGGCAGGATGCCGTAGGCCACCCATGGGTGCAGGGCATGTTCCAGGGTCAGCAGCGGCGAAGGCTCGGCGTTTTTCGTACGCAGTGGGATGCAGAATGCCAAGGTCACGCCTGCCAGCGTCGCATGGACACCGCTCTTGAGCACGCAGACCCACAGGATCAGGCCGATGATCATGTACGGCCCAAGCTTGACCACCCCGAGTCGGTTCATCGCCACCAGCGCCGCGATGCACGCCGCCGCGAGGCCCAGCGACAGGGTCGAGAGTTCGCCGGAGTAGAAGATCGCAATGATCACGATGGCGCCAAGGTCATCGATGATCGCCAAAGTCATCAGGAACAGCTTCAACGACACCGGAACTCGCTTGCCGAGCAAGGCCAGCACGCCGAGGGCGAAGGCGATGTCGGTGGCGGTCGGGATGGCCCAGCCGTCGAGCGCTGCCGGGTTGTCGCGGTTGAGGAACCAGTAGATCAGCGCCGGCACCAGCATGCCGCCGATGGCGGCCGCGCCGGGCAGGACGATCTGCGACGGTTTCGACAGCTGGCCGTCGAGCACTTCGCGCTTCACTTCCAGGCCGATCAGCAGGAAGAACAGCGCCATCAGGCCGTCGTTGATCCACAGCAGCAGGGGTTTGGCGATTTTCAACGCGCCGATCTGCGCCACCACGGGGGTGTCGAGCAGGCCGTTGTACAACCACGACAGCGGCGAATTGTTGATGATTAAAGCCAGGATGGCTGCGGCGATCAGTAACAGACCGCTGGCAGCTTCCAACTGAAAGAAACGCGTGAAAGTGCTACGCAGAGGCAAGGTCGCTCTCCATCGATAAAGTCAAAAGGTGGGACACCCTAACCCGTACCGTTAGTTGTTAAAACAAAAGTTATATTCTTTTTTGTTATATGTCGTTACAGAAGGTCAGGCTAACGTGCAGCAAAGCCTAGCAGTTGCCCAAGGGATTGAAGCTCAGCTGTATCTGTCGGTGCTGTAGGTTTTTTCCTAAGCTTGGGGGCTGAGCCTGTGAAGGCACTTCTGCCCGATTCAACGAGAACAACAGCCATGAGCGACAACCGACAGTGGGCCCGCGAAGCCATCCGGATCATTGAAGCTGACTTTCAGCGTAGCGCCGACACCCACCTGATCCCCTTGCCGCTGCCGGGTTTTCCGGGCATCGAGTTGTATTTCAAGGACGAGTCCAGCCATCCCACCGGCAGCCTCAAGCACCGTCTGGCCCGCTCGCTGTTTCTCTACGCCTTGTGTAATGGCTGGCTCAAGCCCGGCGCTCCTGTGATCGAAGCGTCCAGCGGTTCGACGGCGATTTCTGAAGCGTATTTCGCGCGGATGCTGGGTCTGCCGTTCATTGCGGTGATGCCGGCGACCACGTCCAAGGAGAAGATCGCCCAGATCGCGTTCTATGGCGGCAAGAGTCACCTGGTGGACGATCCGACCCAGATCTACGCCGAATCCGAACGTCTGGCCCGCGAACACGACGGTCATTTCATCGACCAGTTCACCTACGCCGAACGCGCCACCGACTGGCGGGCGAACAACAACATCGCCGAGTCGATCTTCCAGCAGATGCGCTACGAGCAGCACCCTTGCCCGGCCTGGCTGATTTCCAGCCCCGGCACCGGCGGCACCACCGCGACCCTCGGTCGTTACGTGCGCTATCGCCAGCACTGCACCCGCGTGCTGTGCGCCGATGCCGAGCGTTCGGTGTTCTTTGATTACTACCAGACCGGCGACGCCAGCCTGCGTCTGGACCACGGTTCGCGGATCGAGGGGATCGGCCGGCCACGGGTGGAAGCGTCGTTCCTGCCCAAGGTGATCGATGCGATGGTCAAGGTGCCGGATGCCTTGTCGCTGGCGGCCATGCATTACCTGGCGCAGCGTCTGGGCCGGCATGTGGGCGGATCCAGCGGCACCAACCTGATCGGCGCGCTGATGGCGGCGCAGCAGATGAAAGCGGCGGGGGAGTCGGGGTCGATCGTGGCGATTCTGTGCGATGGCGGCGAGCGCTATGCGGACACCTATTACGATCAGGCGTGGCTGAAGGCGCAGGGCTATGAGCTGGATGGATTGATGGCCGCTGTTGCGGCGAGTGCCGAGAAGGGTGAGGCGCTGCCGGCCTCGGTTCTGCGCGCCAATATCTGATACACCCGGAACCTAATGTGGGAGCGGGCTTGCTCGCGAATGAGTTGGATCAGTCAACATAATTGTTGAATGTCAGTCCGCATTCGCGAGCAAGCCCGCTCCCACAATTTTCCGGTGTCAGGCCTCGAGGCCCAGGATGTCACGCGCCACCGCTTCGGCAATCCGGATCCCGTCAACACCCGCCGACAGAATCCCGCCCGCATAACCCGCGCCTTCACCGGCCGGGAACAGACCTTTGACGTTCATGCTCTGCAGCGACTCGTTACGCGTAATGCGCAGCGGCGACGAGGTGCGCGTCTCGATCCCGGTCAGCACCGCATCGTGCAGCGAATAACCGCGAATCTGCTTCTCGAACGCCGGCAGTGCTTCGCGGATCGCTTCGATGGCGAAATCGGGCAAGGCCAGGGCCAGATCGCCCAGCGCTACACCCGGTTTGTAAGACGGCTCGACTTCGCCCAGTTCGGTTGAAGGAATGTCGTTGATGAAGTCACCGACCAATTGCGCCGGAGCTTTGTAATCGCTGCCGCCGAGGATGAACGCGTGGGACTCCAGACGCTCCTGCAACTCGATGCCGGCCAGCGGGCCGCCCGGATAATCGACTTCGGGGGTGATGCCGACGACGATGCCGGAGTTGGCGTTGCGCTCGTTACGCGAGTACTGGCTCATGCCGTTGGTGACCACGCGGTTCGGCTCGGAAGTCGCTGCGACCACGGTGCCGCCCGGGCACATGCAGAAGCTGTAGACCGAACGGCCGTTCTTGGCGTGGTGCACCAGTTTGTAGTCGGCGGCTCCCAACTTGGGGTGACCGGCGTACTTGCCCAGTCGGGCGCGGTCGATCAGCGATTGCGGGTGCTCGATACGGAAACCCACCGAGAACGGCTTGGCTTCCATGAACACGCCACGGCTGTGGAGCATGCGGAACGTATCGCGGGCACTGTGGCCGAGGGCCAGGACCACGTGTTTCGAATGCAGGGTTTCGCCGCTGGCCAGCTCGACGCCGACCAGTTGACCGTCTTCGATCAGCACGTCGGTGACGCGCTCCTGGAAGCGCACTTCACCGCCCAGGGCGCGGATCTCTTCACGCATGGTCTCGACCATACCGGTCAGACGGAACGTACCGATGTGCGGCTTGCTGACGTAGAGAATTTCTTCCGGGGCGCCGGCTTTCACGAACTCGTGCAGCACCTTGCGGCCGAGGAACTTCGGGTCCTTGATCTGGCTGTACAGCTTGCCGTCGGAGAACGTGCCCGCGCCGCCTTCGCCGAACTGCACGTTGGACTCGGGGTTGAGCACGCTTTTACGCCACAGGCCCCAGGTGTCCTTGGTGCGCTGGCGCACTTCGGTGCCGCGTTCGAGGATGATCGGCTTGAAGCCCATCTGTGCCAGCAGCAGGCCGGCGAAGATCCCGCACGGGCCGAAACCGACCACGATCGGGCGCTGGCTCAGGTCGCTCGGCGCCTGGCCGACGAATTTGTAGCTGACATCCGGCGCCACGTTGACGTTGCGGTCATCGGCGAACCTGCCCAACACTTTGGCCTCGTCACGCACTTCGAGGTCGATGGTGTAGATGAAGCACAGTTCGGAGGACTTTTTGCGCGCATCGTAGCTGCGCTTGAACAAGGTGAAGTCGATCAGGTCATCGCTGGCGATGCCCAGGCGTTGCACGATGGCGGCACGCAGGTCTTCATCGGGATGGTCGATCGGCAGCTTGAGTTCAGTGATTCGTAACATGACAGGATCCGGTTCGCGGGGCGCACAACTGCGCCAGGGCGTTTGAAGGCGGCGATTATAAGCCGCAACGGCCGGATCCCGTGAGGGTAAAACGATCAGTCGTTGCGCGATCCGCCGAAATACCCGCAACCACGCTGCACCTTGCCGTCGATCCGCAGTTCGGCACTCATGTGCTGCACGCTGCCGGTGTTGCTGTCGACGCAGCGCTGCGGCGCCACCCATAGCTCGAGGCGCTGGTTGTTGGCCTCGCTGCTGAGGTTGAAACGGCCGTCGCCCAATTGTTCTTCGACGTAAGGCACGGCGAGCGGTGGCTGGCCTTCGCGGTCGATGACCATGCCTTTGCCGCTGACTTTTACGTTCCACTCCGGGCCATGGCCGGCAGCGCGCAGGATCAGTTGCTTGAAGTTCGGATCATCGCAAGCAGTTCCGGAGCGTTCGACGCGGTACAACTGGGTCAGGTCGAGACGGTCACCGGCGATCTTCCCGCGAACATCGGCGAACAGCTTGCCCTGTTGATCGGCCAGTGTGGCGGCCTCTTGCAGGACGCTGGTGCCGCCGATGTCGTTGACCACGTATTGGCGTTGCTCGCCGCAGGCCTGGAACACCAGTTTGCCGTCGGCGGCGGTCAGTTGCCCCTGCATCCGCGTCTGGCCGACGTGGGAGGCGCTTTCCCGTGCGCCATCGAACAACTGGCACGCAGCAAACAGAGGGAGCAGGGCAACAACGATCAAGGAACGGGCAACACGCATCTTCGGCTCTCCAGACAAGTGCCGCCACGTTACGCAGGCTGACCGTTCATCACAAGGGTTTAGCCCACGTGAAACGTCTGACCTGTCTGCAAGCCTTCGACACTTTTGGCGTAGGCCAATGCCACATCCGCCGCCGGAACCGGCTTGTAGCCGCGGAAGTACGGGGCGTAGCTGCCCATGGCTTCGACCAGCACGGTCGGGCTGATCGAATTCACGCGCAGACCGCGTGGCAGCTCGATTGCAGCGGCGCGGACGAAGCTGTCGAGCGCGCCGTTGACCAGTGCAGCCGAAGCACCGCTGCGAATCGGGTCGTGGCTCAGTACGCCGGTGGTGAAGGTGAACGAGGCGCCATCGTTGGCGAACTCGCGGCCGATCAGCAGCAGATTGACCTGGCCCATCAATTTATCCTTGAGGCCGAGGGCGAAGCTGTCCTCGTTCATTTCACCCAGCGGGGCGAAGGTCACATTGCCGGCGGCGCACACCAGAGCGTCGAACTTGCCGGTCTTTTCGAACAGCTTGCGGATCGATGCGCTGTCGCTGATATCCACCTGGAAATCGCCGCTGCTGCGACCGATGCGAATGACTTCGTGACGCTGCGACAGTTCTTTGTCCACGGCCGAACCGATAGTGCCGCCTGCGCCGATCAACAGAATTTTCATCGTGCTTGCCTCAAGTGATTGAACGAGGTTTCAGTCTAAAGTGGTTTTTTCCGCTGATAAGCGCGCTAATGGGCAACCTTTGGTTTTCAAATGGAAACAATCCATGAGCGAGATGGATGATCTGGCGGCGTTTGCGGTGTTGATCGAAGCGGGCAGCTTTACCCTGGCGGCGCAGCAATTGGGGTGCAGCAAGGGGCAGTTGTCAAAGCGCATCAGTCAGCTGGAAAACCGGTTTTCCGTGGTATTGCTGCAACGCACGACACGTCGGCTGAGCCTGACGGCGGCCGGTGCGGCGCTGTTGCCGCAGGCCCAGGCGCTTGTAGTCCAGGTCGAAAGGGCGCGTCAGGCATTGGCGCGATTGAAGGACGACATGGCAGGTCCGGTGCGTATGACGGTGCCGGTGTCGCTGGGGGAAACGTTCTTCGACGGGTTGCTGCTGGAGTTTTCGCAAAAATATCCAGAGGTACAGATCGAGCTGGAGCTGAACAACAGTTATCGCGATCTCTCCCGCGATGGCTTTGATCTGGCGATCCGCACCGAAGTCGCCAACGACGAGCGACTGGTAGCCAAGCCCTTACTGGCCTGGCAGGAAATGACCTGTGCCAGTCCGGTGTATCTGGAGCGTTTTGGCGAACCACAGACGCCGCAGGCACTGGTCGAACACCGTTGTTTGCTCAACAGTCATTACAGCGGTCGCGAAGAGTGGCTGTATCACCAGCAGCACGAATTGTTACGGGTGCGGGTTTCGGGGCCGTTCGCCAGCAATCACTACAACCTGTTGAAGAAAGCCGCACTGGCGGGCGCCGGTATCGCGCGCTTGCCGTCCTATCTGTTGCAGGCGGAATTGGCTGACGGCCGATTGCGCTGGCTCCTTCGTGATTTTCAGACTCGGCGCATGCCGATGTACCTGGTGCATCCGTATCAGGGCGGGCTGCCGAAACGTACCCAAGTGCTGGCGGACTACCTGATCGGCTGGTTCAAGCGCAGCGGCGAGGCGCTGGACCGGCTTCAGCGGTAACGCCGGGCGATCAGATGATCGATCGACAGTTTGCCCGGCCCGGTGGTCATCAGGTACAGCAGAACGGCGGCCCAGGTCCCGTGAGTCGGGTAGGCGTCGGGGTACACGAACAGCTCGATGACCAGCGTCATGCCCAGCAATGCCAGCGCCGAGAACCGCGTGGCGAAGCCGATGAGGATCAGGATCGGGAAAAAGTGTTCGGCGAACGCTGCCATATGAGCGGCGATTTCCGGTGCCACCAGCGGCACGTGGTATTCGCTCTGGAACAGCGGAATTGTCGAGTCGGCCAGATGCGGCCAGCCGATCTGAAAGGTGCCGTCGATCAGGTCGATGGCCAGACCCTCGACCTTGGTCTGCCCGGATTTCCAGAACACCGCCGCAATGGAAAAACGCGCGATGAAGGCGATCAGGCTGTGGGGGATTTTTTCCAGCAGTGCAATGGCACGGACAACGAGGCTGTTCATGGCGAAACCTTGTGATGTAAATGAGTAATGGCGTGACGGCTGATCAACAGGGCCAGGGTCTGGCTGAGATCGAAGGCTTCTGCGTTTTCCAGAGCCTGGGTAAGTGACAGACCGGCCTTGAGCTGGCGAATGAACTGGCTGGCGCCGCGATCCACGGCGAACACCTCGACCTCCAGCCCGTTGCGCAGGATCAGCGCGTGTTGCGCGCGATTCAGATCGACCCCGGCCAGCGTTGCGTCGCCCTGGTGCGCCGCCCAGATATCCACCACGGCAAAGGCTGAATCGAACACATGCAGCGATGGGTGCAGACCGATTCGCAGACTGCTCAGAGCCTCTTGATCGGCGAAGGCAGCGGCAATCTGTTCCTGGCTCAGCGGCGGTGCATCGGCAGCGTGATAGGCCAGCGTGCGCAAGCGTTCCAGCCGCGCGACATCGGCCAGGTAAGGCACGCTCGACGCCGGTTCGAAATCGCTGATGAAGTCCGCCAGATCACTGCCGTAGTCGCTCATCAACGGACTGTGTGGTGGATGGTTTGGAATGAAAACTCCGGCCATGGCACGGAAGAATTCCTCTCCCACCAATTGCATTACCACGGGATAACTGTCGGCCAGTGCGTTGCTCAACGAGCCTTGCACGTTGTTGCGGTACACCGCGAACCGACTGGCCGGATCGGCCCCGTTGGCGCTGCACAATCCGTCGGGGCAGGGCTGGCTAATGTCGAGGAGTGCTGCGCTGAAAGTAGCTTGAGTGCTCATGGCCGACCTCCTGCGCAAAGCAGAAGCGCATCGGCTTGTTGTGCTTCGGCCAACAGCACGTTGAAGGCCGGGACCTGATTGTCCCGCTCGATCAACGTCGCAACCGGGCCGACTCGCTCCAGTGCCTGCCGGTACAACGACCAGACGGCCTGATCGATCGGTGCGCCGTGATCGTCGATCAGCAAGCGATCACCGAGGCTGTCGGAATCTTCGGCAAAACCCGCCAGATGAATCTCGCCGACGGCGTGCAATGGTAGTGCGTCGAGGTAGGCCATAGGATCGCGCTGATGGTTGATGCATGAGACGTAGACATTGTTCACGTCCAGCAACAGGCCACAGCCGCTGCGTCGGATGACTTCACGGATGAACTCCGCTTCGTCGATCGTCGAGCGCTGGAATGCCAGATACGTCGCCGGGTTTTCCAGCAACATCGGGCGCCTGAGGGTGTTCTGCACCTGGTCGATGTGATCGCAGACGCGATTCAGCGTCGGCGTGTCGTAAGCCAGGGGCAATAGATCATTGAGAAACACCGGGCCGTGGCTCGACCAGGCCAGGTGTTCGGAAAAGGATTGGGGTTGATAGCGCTCGATCAACGCGCTCAGACGTTTGAGGTGCTGAACATCCAGCGGGCCTTCGGCACCGATGGACAGGCCGACGCCATGCAGTGACAGCGGATACGCCTCGCGGATCAAACCCAGAAAGTGATGGAACGGGCCGCCGGCCACCATGTAGTTTTCGGCGTGGACTTCGAAGAAACCGACGTCCGGTAAAGAACCGAGCACTTCACGAAAGTGCCCGGTCTTGAGCCCCAGCCCGGCACGGGGCGGGAGCCCGGGGAGGGCTGCCCGAGTGCCGGTGGAGGCATGGTCGCAGGAAGTGATCATGATCGACACTCGGGCAGCCTCCGTATCAGGACTTGGCCTTGAACGCTTCCATCTGACCGAAACCGGTCGGCGAGGTTTTGCTTTCGGTGGTGGTGCAGGTGCCTTTCGGAACGAACTTCCAGGAGTTGGCCTGGTAATCCATTTTCGCTGTGCCTGCGCAGGTAGTGCCTGCGCCGGCGGCGCAATCGTTATGACCTTTCATGGCCACGCCGAAGCATTTTTCCATGTTGGTGTTGTCGGCCGCCTGGACGGTCGAAACGGCGGCCATGCTCAGGGCGGAACCAAGGGCCAGAACCAGGGCGGTAGCGGACAGGGTGCGGGTGGTAGCAGTCATGATGTTTCTCCGGTTTCAACTTGGGTTGGAACAAGCGATGTGCGCTTGCTTACCCCACTAGAGAAACGACCAGGCGATGCGTTACAGCGATCGGCAAAATAATTTTCAAAGCAAAAAAAACGGCCCGAACAGACTGTGTGAAAACGCACTGAAGGCCAGCCCAACAAACGCCCCGACTTGTTCG